>CAZUDS010000107.1:0-1532 GCA_964619425.1 uncultured Candidatus Saccharibacteria bacterium | reverse complement strand
TATTTATTCGTAATTCGTAGACCTTTATTTATGTTCAGATCCCGGCTTCGAACACGGTTTCAAGCAATAATCTCTGAATGTTTTTTTCGCCACGCTTTGATTTTCTTGTGGTTGCCAGACAACAAGACCTTTGGCGTCCGCCATTTTTTGCCATCTGGTGCTTCAAAAATCTCCGGCCTTGTATATTGGGGATATTCAATAAAGCCCTTGCCTGCTCTGCCTCTTGCCTTTGTCATTCTTTCTGGTAAAAATTCACTTTTTCCCAGTACTCCCGGAATCAATCTTGAAATTGCCTCAATCACAACCATTGCTGGCAACTCGCCTCCCATTAAAACATAATCGCCGATAGAAAGTTCAATATCAGCAATATACTTAGCCACCCTTTCATCCACGCCTTCATAACGACCACAAATCATAATTAACTGGTCTAATTTAGAAAACTGATAAGCCGTCTTTTGATTAAGCTTTTTTCCTCTCGGCGTAAAAAGAATAATTTTAGATTTTGGAATTTGGGATTTGGGATTTGTTTGGGATTTGGAATTTGAGATTTGGGATTTACTCAGGCTGGACACAGCTTTCAAAATGGGCTCCAGTTTGAGTATCATGCCCCTCCCCCCGCCAAAGGGCTTATCATCTACTGTTTTATGTTGGTCTTTGGCCCACTTTCTTAAATCATAAAGAGAAATTTTAATTAAGCCCCTGTCCTGGGCTTTTTTAATAAGGGATTCTTTGAGAAATCCCTGGAAAATCTCTGGAAAAATAGTAATGATATCAAACTTCATATAAAAACGAGCGCCACCTCTATAGTAGCACCCGTTTTCAGAGATTTCAACTGAAAAAACTTTTAGAGATTTAACTCTTCAAGATCTTCTTCAGCTGCTTTCTTTCTTGGGGCTTTTTCTCGAGTAACTTTTTCTCCTGCTGGCTCTTCAATTTTGAGATTCACCCGAGCATGATTTTTCAAGCCAACAATGCGGACCAAATTTCTAATCGCCCTGGCTGTTGAGCCCTGACGGCCGATAATCTGACCCATATCTTCAGGATTGACTTTAAGAGAGAGTAAAACCCCCATCTCGTCAACCCTTCTGTCTACCTTAACATCCTCTGGGCGATCAACTAAATTCTTAACGATATACTCAAGAAAATCCTTGTCAGATGGTTTTTTCTCAGTCATAGATTCAAGCTGATTAACAGATTATATTCATCTAAAGATTCTCGACCTTTGCCTCAAGTTCTGCGATCCTTTCTGGCAGCCCTGCCAGGAGAATCCGAAACTCTATTGACTATTTTAATTACTCTTAAAAATATGTCAAGACCTGGTTATGTTCTGTAAAGAGGATTTAGAAATGTCATAGTTTTAAGGAAATAGAAATGGCATAGTTGAAGGATTTAGAAATTTCAGGTTTTTCTGGTGGTCTGGCGGTATTTGATACCGCCAAGCTGGTGATACCGCCATTAATGTCATGTTCAGATCCCGTCATGTTCAGATCCCGGCTTCGAACATTCAGGTGGGTACAAATTACAAATGGCTT
>CAZUDS010000106.1:0-1546 GCA_964619425.1 uncultured Candidatus Saccharibacteria bacterium | reverse complement strand
ACCACACCTATTTGTTAATTGAACTATGTCTCCAATATTTGGGGCTCAGGTCTGATTTGGAGTTTTACTTACTATTTATGTTATAATAAAACCGTATGATAGTCAATCTTTCCCAAAAACAGAAGATCAATCCCAATATCTTCAGGGCTTATGATATTCGGGGTATTTACCCGGACGAGTTAAATGAAAAAACAGCTTTTAAGATTGCTCTTGTTTTTTCTTTTCTTTATCCTAAGGCCAAAAAAATCGTTTTAGCCCGCGATCCCCGGTTAAGTTCCCCCATCCTTAAAGAAGCAATTACAAAAGCGCTTTTAAGGGCTGGCAAAGAAATAATAGACCTTGGCATTGCTTCTGACCCTCTTTTTTATTTTGCTATTTTCCATCTTCATTTTGATGGAGGCATTATGATTTCTGGTTCTCATAATCCCAAAGAATACAACGGCCTCACTCTCCATATAAGAAAAGAAGGCCAGAAGAGAAGCGAAGATCTCATCAAAAAAGATTTAGAGAAGATAAAAAAAGCTGTTCTTGGTAAAAAAGATATTAAGTTTTCAGGCAGAAAGGGCAAAAAGACAACCCTTGACGTTAGCGAAGATTATATTCGTTATGTTATCTCTAAAGTTAAGTTGGCCAGACCCTTAAAAATTGTTATTGATACAGGCAATGGCGCTATGGGTTATTTACCAGAAAGAGTTTTTAGGGCCTTAGGATGTCAAGTCAAAACAATTTATGCTGAGCCCGACGGCAATTTCCCCAACCATCTCCCCGACCCTTATGAAAAAGAAAACCTCAAAGACATCAAAAAAGAGGTTCTTTCACAAAGAGCTGACTTGGGCTTTGCCTTTGATACTGATGGAGACAGAGTTGGCCTTATTGATAATCAGGGTCGACAGGTTTCCGGAGATGCCTGCCTTTTTTTCTTGGCTCTCCAAGCCCTTCAAAAGAAAAAAGGACCCATTGTCCATTGTATGCGGGTCTCCAAGGTTTTTTTAGATGAGATGAAAAAGCAGGGAGTAAAGACCTATTTTTCTATTTCTCATCACGGCGCTGTTATTGAGAAAATTTTAGAAACAAAAGCTATCTTTGGCGGAGAGATTACTTATCACTTCCTCTTTCCCCAAGATTATTATTTAGTTGATGACGCTTTGTTCTCTTCTCTAAGAATAGCAGAAGTTGCTTCCCAGAAAGATGATTTTGCTAAATACATTGATACTTTGCCTCGTTATGAAGTCAGCCCTGAAATTTTTATTCCAGTTGCCGATGAAAAGAAATTTAAACTGATTACGGAATTGCAGCAATATTTAAGAGAAAATAACCATGATTTTATTGATATTGATGGCGCCAGAATAAATTTTGAAAATGGCTGGGCCCTGGCTAGAGTTTCAAACACAAGCCCTTTTATAAAATGCCGGTTTGAAGGCAAAACGAAAGAGGACTTAACCCAGATAAAAAAAGAAGCCCTGGAGATTTTTAAAAAAGCAGGGATTCCTGTGTTCGAAGCCGGGATCTGAACATAAATAAAGGTCTACGAATTACGAATAAATAC
>CAZUDS010000105.1:0-1564 GCA_964619425.1 uncultured Candidatus Saccharibacteria bacterium | reverse complement strand
GGACAATTGCCTTTGGAGCAATAAATTTTGGTGCGAGTCCAAGCCCCGGAGCTGTATAGGATATTCTCTGTTTTTTATCGTTTTTTGCGCCTCGCCGCATTTGAAAATTCCTCGAAAAACAAAAAATTTTACGCCTTTTGTTGTATGATGAGATTTGCTTTTCATTTTGACGCAGACCTCTTTTTGCATTCTCTGAAAGGTTATCAACATAGTATTTGCTTTGGCCAAAGGCAATATTGAGCATAAACTTTCCTTGGAAAGATTGTATTTTACCACTATCCAAAAGAAAAATTATTCTGCCGCCATCAACAAAATTTCTGACCAATCTGAACAATATTTAATTGTTCTTTTACTGCGAACTCTTTGAGTTCGGCAATTTGAGCCTCAACAGACAAAATCTGCCTATCTGGCTCATCAGTTGATTTACGAGCGTAGAGAGAAAATTTGGTCATAAGTGTTTGACAAGATTATTAATGTTTGTTATAATGATATATTGTAAATTTACAAATTGTCCATAAGACCTGACCCTTTTGGCAGGCAGGAAAAGGATGAAGGAAAATGAGAATCCTGACAACGGCACTGGTAGGAGTGGCGATTGAGCTTGTTCGACCTAGCGCCGAGAAAATTCTCAATGCTGAAGGCACGACCTGGGGCCCTAGATGGGTAGAAGGAAGAGTGAGAGCGCCCGGCCTGGAGGAGATAATTAAATTCGATTTTGGAACAACCTTCAGAATGTGGGACCCTAAATGGGGTAAAGAGAAATACTTTGGTGAAATTGCCGAGAAAAAACTGTATGTGGCCGATCGTGAGGGTGTGAACACTAGCATTGTGGTAGCAACCCGGCCGTGGAAACTAAAGAAGGGTGAATATCTCTATGCCGGCGGAGCCACGCGCGACGGAATTAGCGTGGCGGTTTCCGGAGCAAAGGGTGCCACGGACGAAGCAATAGCGGAGATGATTATTTCTGCTATCGTTATGCTCGCCCAGCTGGTAACTAGACGAAAACTGGAGGAGAGAGAAGAAGAGATATAAAGGGCGAAGGAGAAAAAAACTTAGGAAGAGTAACCAATTCAGGATGGTGTCAATCTTGTATAGTCTCCCAGCAGCCAGTTGGGAGACTTTTTATTTTAAATTGTAAAAGTTTTTTCGCCCACAGGACAAAAAAATACTCGAAAATTTGGGCAGTTTGAGCGCCGAGCCGCAAAGCGGCGAGGCGGAAACATTGACTTTTCCTCGGTGGCCGCGTATATTAAAGATAGTTCGAACGAATTTCGCCCCTCGCTTCGCTCGGGGCGACCGCGAGGCCAAAAAATGAAACGGCTCGCCGCGTTCTGCAAAAACTGCCAAAGAACTAGAAAAATATCGGCTCGAACCACATTTTGTAAAAGAAAATTTTTATGAGTAAAGAATATCGTTACCAAAAATTCCTTCGTTGGGGTCAATATATAATTCCTGTATTCTATGGTATTTTGATTGTATTACCTTGGCTTGTTATGTTCTTTGTTTTATTTCAAAAAATGGGAGGAATAGAGCCCTTGTGGAGCCACATATACTGGTCTCCGCT
>CAZUDS010000104.1:0-1578 GCA_964619425.1 uncultured Candidatus Saccharibacteria bacterium | reverse complement strand
TTGGAATTAATTTTTTCTATGTTGGGAGAAGCGGCTACTACAGAAATCGCAAAGACAAAAGATGCACAGGGGTTTGTTAAAAATAGAGAGGCAGCTCAAAAAGGTGGTAGTGTTGCGGGTAAAGCGAGAAAAGACTTGGAAAGAAAAAGTGGTAAAAAGGTTTCTAATAGAAAAAATTATTTAAAAGAGCCAGAAAGTCAAAAAAGACTCAAGGATTAAAGGTTAGGCTTGGTATAAAAACCGACAGGTAAATTAGTTAAAAATAGAAGTTGGTTGAGTAATCGTAGTAGGGTGGAAGTCAGAATATATACTATCACTTAATTTAGGTTTAGTAAATTTCACGGGAAATTTTTGCTCATGAATAATTTGAGGATTGGTGTCTCTTTCAACATAAACGATTAAATATTCTTTGTTTATGTCAAGTTTAGCAAAAACATACTGATAAGTAAAGGTTTCTGGCAGATAAACTTTGTCATTCAAAATTTCAATTGAAGGATATTTTTCTTGAAAAGAATCAATTTTAGCAAAACGGACGAAATAGATACTTTCTTTAAATCCTTTTTGATAATTTTTCTGAGATAAGTAATTTAAATTAGATCTTTCAATATTTTCTTTATTAAATTGATCAAGCTTTTCATCAACTTCTTTTGTATTCTGAAATCGTTGAGGTTTCCAAAATTTTTTACCAAAGATACTATTTGATCCTTCAATTCCACCATTAGCCCAAGGGGAACGAGGCGGATTAAAAACTGGAATGACCTGATATTGGAATAATTTTTGAATAAAAAGACCAATGAAACATTTTGCTTTAGCCGGACCATACATTGATAAAGCGTTGTCTAAGATAACCACATCGGGTAAGGGTATTTTTTGCCAATCCTGATCTAAAATTCGTTCTATTTCTTGCCTTTTCTCGTTCATAGTTCGACTAGCTAAATAAAGACCAACTGGTTTCTGATAGTATCTAGCCAAAAAATGTAGCGGATCAGAAACATTATCTATGTATTTACGACCAATAAAATCAATGCTTTCATGAACTTTTCCAAGTTTTTTGATTAAATTGTAAGGATAATGGAGATAGCGAGTGATATCTTTTTTACGCTTCTTTGGTTTGGGCACCTGAAGATGATGATGGCGAATTAATTCTTCAATAAACCAAAATGTTGGCGCAGGATCGTCTGGATAAAGCTTTCTGTATTCTTTTTGAACAATATCTTTGCCCCAATAATATCTTTTTTGTTGAATAATTCTCTTTCTAATTTCCAAAATTCTTTCTTTTTCTTGGTCTGTATGAGTACGGTATTTACCACCAGGCCAACCACGACCATCTTGATAATCTTTTGTCTTCAACCAACTGATAACTGTTTCTCTTTCAATATGAAGTTTTCTAGCAATTTCAGACTTAGATTCACCTTGCTTGAAAAGATTATGAGTTTTTAAGAATAACTTTTTAGCGGTTTCTTTATGCATAGTGTTAAGATTAATTTTTAAATTATCTCTAACACTATACAACTTGGTATAATTATTAGCCATACACTTAGGTGACTTGCCTGTCGGTTTTTATACCAAGCCTAACCA
>CAZUDS010000103.1:0-1581 GCA_964619425.1 uncultured Candidatus Saccharibacteria bacterium | reverse complement strand
TCGTGCTTCGAATTTAAAATGTTATTTGGTGCTTGGTGCTTGGAATTTAAAGAAAAAAAGTGTAAACAACGCTCGGATTTCTTACATATAAGCTCGCCTCACATTGTCTATCTTAAATATTTTGCTTTGGCGATGTTATGCTCGGTTAATGTCTCGCTAAATATGGTCTTGCCCTCGGGCGTTGATAGATAATACAAAAAATTGCTATCTTCGGGATACACAGCCGCTATAATACTTTTAAGGCCTGGATTGCTGATGGGACCCAGGGGCAGACCCCGATACTTATAAGTATTGTAGGGTGAATCAATGACTATTCCCCTACCAATTTCTCTTCTCATCTCTTGGAAAGTCCACCCTTCCCCTCCAATAAAATAAGCAATAGTGGCATCTACCTGAAGAGGCATACCTATTTCCATTCTCCTCCACAAAAGCCCGGAGACCAATTTTTTATCTTCTAAAGATCTGACTTCTTTTTCAATAAGAGAAGCCATAGTAATTATTTCAAAAATTGTTTTCCCTTGCTTTTTAATTTCTTCTCTTAATTCAGGAGTGAGTTTTTTATCAAAATTTTGAAGCATTCTTCTTACAATCCTCTCCAAGTCCTCTCCTTTTTTTATCTCATAGGTATCGGGAAAAAGATATCCTTCCAAGCCAACATTTTTTGGTTTATCCTCTAAAAAATCAAAGTCCTGTCTAAAATCCTCCATATATCTTGACTTCTCCGGCTCTTGGCAATAACCATATAAAGTAAAGCAGGTCATCTCAAATAATTCTTCCGGCTGAAACATTTTCCGATCTTCAAAAAACCTGCCAATATCTCTTAGATTCCAACCCTCAATAATTGTAATTTGGTCTTTAATAATTTCTCCCTTTCCTATTTTTGCCACGATTTCCGGTATTGTCATTGAGGGTGAAAGATTGTAAGCGCCTGCCTTGAGATTTCTGCCATCATCGCTTAAAGCGGCATAAATTTTAAAGGTAAGATCATCTTTTATTAAGCCCCGACTCTCTAAATTAAAAGCAATTTCTCTCACTCTTTGGCCGGGCTCAATTATGAATAATATCTCTTCCTTTGAACGCTCATCCTTTGGTAAATAAACACTCTGCCAGACAAAAATCACGGCAAAAAGTAAAATTAAACTAACAACAATAGCAAGAATGATTTTTTTCATAATGTTGTGAGGGTCTCTTGCTTCTGACTGTTAAACCCGGCTTAATATATCTTTATTCTGGTCATTTGCCTCAAATTCTTTCTTTCCACCTCTTCCATTCATAGCTTTTCCAAAACAAATAGAACCCAATAAAGATTAAAACCAGGGGCCAAATCAAATCCCAGGTCTCCGCAGTAATAATACCCAAATTCCTCAGCAGAAATATTAAACCAATGGCAATTAAAATTAAAGCAATTAACATAAATAATGCCCCCGGCAGGACTCGAACCTGCGACCTTGAACTTAAAAGGTTCCTGCTCTTCCAACTGAGCTACGAGGGCGAGCCGTTGCTTTGCAACGGAAATCCGAAATTCTAAATCCGAAATCCGAAACAATATCTAAATTCTAATGTTCAAAATTCAAAACCGTT
>CAZUDS010000102.1:0-1600 GCA_964619425.1 uncultured Candidatus Saccharibacteria bacterium | reverse complement strand
ACAAATAAATTCCACTGTCGCCGAAGGCGACTCCCCGTAGGGTTGCTTCCAATTTTCAAAATTCCAAACGTGTTTCGGTCATTGGATATTGGATATTGGAATTTATTTGGAATTTGGTGCTTGGTGCTTGTGATTTAGGTTACTTTTGGTGCTTGGTGCTTGGAATTTAAAGAAATAAAAAGTGTAAACAACGCTCGGATTTCTTACAAATTAAGGCACAAAATTTTTGAATATTCTCTTTATTTTTGAGAAAAAGCCGGGTCGGGCAAGATTACTCTCTTTCTCAGAGTCAACGCCCTCTAGCAAAAGACCGCAGATATTAGAAAAGGCAGTATCTCTTCTTAAGCCCCCTACGCCCTTAGGAAAACCGATTTGACAGGGCAATTTAAATTCTTTCTTGGCCAAATTTTCAATGTTGGGCAATTTTACCCCTCCACCGGTTAGGACAATGCCGGCTGGCAACAACTTTGTTTTACCAATTTTTTTAAGTTCTTTTTGAACCTCGTTGAAAATCTCCGTTACCCTGGCGGCAATAATTTTAACTAAAAGTTTACGGGAAAAAATTAAGACATTGCCGTCATTTTTTTCTTTTATTTTCCCGGACTTTTTAACGTCATTCTTTTGAATTCCTTGAAGAGAGTCCCCTGATTCTTGGTTATTGATTTTTATTTTTGAAAAATCCTTAGGAAAAATCTTAATTTTTTCGGGCTTACCTTGTTTTTGATAAAAAACATCACCAAATTCTATTTTTATTCTTTCGGCTAACTCAACGTCTATCTGCAGACCAATAGCAATGTCATTGGTAATATGGCCAGAGCCAACCGGGAAAACAGCTGAATGAACCAACTCCTCTTCTCCAAAAACAGCCATATTGGTTGTCCAAGCACCGATATCAAGACAACAAACTCCCAACTCTTTTTGCCGAACATTCAAAACCGCCCTAGAAGCAGCTAAGCCAGAGGGAATAATATCTAAAACATTAAGGTTAGCAAGAGAAAGAGCGGAAGTTAAGTTTTTCAAATAGGGAGAAAAACAACAAATAGCTAAAATTTCTGCCTCTAATCTTATGCCTCTCATTCCCAAGGGATCTTTAATCTGGGCTTCTCCATCAACAATAAATTCTCGGGGAAAGACCTGTAAAATCTCTTTATTAGAGGGAAGAGAAAAGGCCTGAGCCGCTGAAATCACTCGATCAATATCTTCTTGAGAAATTTGTTGGTCAGCCCGGGAAACAGCCACCACGCCTCGGGAAGGAGAAACAAAGAGATGACTTCCATTGATATTGCAGATAACTTCTTTGATTTTCTTGTTCATTACTGTTTCGGCTCTCTCTAAAACCTTACTTATTTTTTTTGCTACTTTCTCAGCATCAACTATTACTCCCCTTCTGATGCCTCCGGAAGGTTGTTCCTCAAGGGCCAAAATCTCAAGAAGATTGGTCTTTCCCTTTTGAGCGACCGCTATTTTTATTGTGTCTGAGCCCAAGTCAAGGGCTGAGATGAGTTGAGGTTTTGGCATAGATAAGTTTAAATTCGAAATTGGTCTTGGTTGTTAGTCTGGGCAGCTGGTTTGGTTAATGGTTGATGGGCTTTAGTTTTTT
>CAZUDS010000101.1:0-1615 GCA_964619425.1 uncultured Candidatus Saccharibacteria bacterium | reverse complement strand
TTTAGAACTTAGAATTTTCCTTCTAAAGAACTATAAACAACGCGACTAATTCCTAAAGCTTATATTGTTTCAATCACATTATGACAAAAAAGATAGTAATGGTTATTGCTTTCCGGGACTTTAGCGATGAGGAGTATTTTATTCCAAAGGAAATTTTAGAAAAGGCAGGTTTTGAAATTACCACTGCCAGCAATTTTTCAGGTATAGCCACTGGAGCGTATGGCGGGGAAATAAAGGTTGATATTTTATTGGATGATTTAAGGGTAGATGATTTTGAGGCCATTGTTTTTGTTGGAGGAACAGGAGCGGCAAAGTATGTTGAAGACGAGAGAATACATTCCATTATTAGAGAGTTCGCGGAGAAAAATAAAGTTTTAGCGGCTATTTGTCTTGCTCCTGCTATTTTGGCAAGAGCCGGCGTTTTGAAGAACAAAAAAGCGACTGCTTGGTTGGGACCCTTGGATAAAACCTTTATCAGGGTTTTAGAACAAGAAGGGGCTGAGTATGTAGCAAAGTCAGTAGTGATAGACGGCAAGGTCATTACCGCTAACGGTCCGACGGCTGCTCGAGAATTTGCCCAAGCCATTGTTAGGGTATTGACCTTTTGTATACCTTCTTGGCCTACCACCATCTAAAAGCTTTCAAAGGAAAAAAGTTAGTTCCCCAGAGGATGCTAAACGACGATATTGCTGAATTGGGTGGAAGGTTGATTATTGAGAAATCCGGCTTTGATGCTAATAGATATTGTGCTTACACTCCTTTGGCTTCAAAAAAAGCTTGGCTTTGTATAGAATTTGGGAAGACAATTGAGACCACAACTGATCCGTCAACTACTTGTAGGGTAGGAAGTTATACTTGTCCCTAATTTCCCAATATTATTGGAGGTTTGGGATTTCAAATAAATAATTTTGCATTTTGAATTATGATCTGTTCAACTTGTAGAAAAAAATTAGATTCAGCTATTTTTTATGGGATAGAGGTTGACTATTGCCCTGTTTGTTTAGGGATGTTTTTTGAAGAGGACGAGTTGCGTTTGGCAAAAGACGAAAAAGACGATCAGTTAAGATGGTTAGATATTGACCTTTGGAAGAACGAAGAAGAATTTAAGGCAAAAAAAAGCAAGAAAATTTGTCCCAAATGCCGATTGCCTTTTTATGAGATTAAGTATGGCGATTCTGGCATTGAAGTTGATATTTGTATTGTTTGTAAGGGGGTTTGGTTAGACAGGGGAGAGTTTAGAAAAATTATAGAGTATTTGGGAAAAAGGGCTGATCGTGAGGTCTGGGAAAATTGGGCTAAAAATTTCAAAGAGGAATTCTGGGAAATTTTTACCGGACCTGAAATTTTCAAAGACGAGCTTTCAGATTTTCTGATGCTTTTGAAACTTTTGAACTATAAATTTTTTGCCCGCCATTCTATTATTACTGCTTTAATTGGTTATCGATTTACCAAATAGGGCAATTTGGAATCCAGTCCTTTTTTAGAAAGAGATGAGTCCCGTAGCCGTTCACCCCGTTAGGGCTTTTTAATTTCTAACCGGCGCAGAGTGGACTAAGCTTAATTTTATTATATCGGAAACTGAAAAATCAAGTCCGAAGGACGCAGATTTTTCAGA
>CAZUDS010000100.1:0-1666 GCA_964619425.1 uncultured Candidatus Saccharibacteria bacterium | reverse complement strand
TGCTTCGCATCCAGCGTGCTTCGTGCTTCGAATTTAAAATGTTATTTGGTGCTTGCCTGCCCCGTTAGATGTAAGCGTTAGCGAACCATCTAACTGGGGTAATTTGGCGCTTAATCAATGTTGAAAAAATCATTATTCTTTTACTCTGCGAATGTCCGCCCCAATTTTCTGAAGTCGCTCTTCTATTTTTTCATATCCCCTATCAATCTGGTAGACATTGTCTACAATAGACATACCCTGAGCCGCTAAAGCAGCGATAATCAAAGCCGCTCCTCCTCGCAAATCAATGGAACCCAATTTTCTTCCAAAAAGAGGAGTTGGTCCCTGGATAATAACCCGATGGGGGTCAGCAAAGAAAATTTTAGCTCCCATTCTGTTGAGTTCTTCTAAATACTTAAAGCGACCTTCATAAATAGGGTCATGAATTAAAGTAGAACCCTCTGCCTGGGTAGCTAAAACAGCTATGGCTGAAAGTAAATCGACATGAATTCCAGGCCAGGGTAGCCCTTGAATCTTCTCTAGCTTTAAAGTTTTCCAGGGCAGAATTTTAACGGTCTTCTTTTGAGAATGTATTTTTAGAGGAAGACCGGCAATTTTCATTTTTTTCAAAAAAAGCTCTAAAAATTCAAGGGGCACATTTTTCACCATAATATTACCCTTGGTAGCTGCTGCCAAAACAATAAAAGTGCCTGCCTCAATAGGGTCGGCAATAAGGGTATGCGAAAAACCCTTCAGGGCCTTTTTGCCTTCTATTATAATCTCGTGATGGCCAATTTTCTTGACCTTCACGCCCATTTTTGATAAAGCCCTTAGAAGTTCTTGCACCTGATAATCTTGGTCGGCAATTTTTATAACTGTTGTCTGAGGAAGAAGAGAGGCAAATAAAAGAGCATTACAGGTGGCGGTAGGGCTAAATTCTTGAAGCAGAATCTCTGTTCTCTTAACTCTTTCTGTTTTTTCCAGGTCTAAGAGGTTGCCTTCTTGAGTTACTTTAATACCCAATTGAGAAAAAGCGTCTAGGTGGGTATCAATGGGTCTCGCTCCAATAACGCAACCGCCTGGCTGAGGAAGAGAAATCCTGCCGAGCCGGGCCAAAAGCGCTCCATAAAATAAAATGGAGCCCCGAAGCGTTGAAACAACCTCTTTTTCTATTTTTGCCGGATCAATTCCTTGACAACAAATCCTGACCTCCCTTTCCCCCTCCCAAGAGACCTTTGCTCCCAAACTCTTCAAAATTTCTATCATCCGAAAAACATCTTCAATTAAGGGAAGGTTTTTAATGAGGCAGGGTTGACCCGTTAACAGGGTCGCTGCCAACAAAGGGAAGGCAGCATTCTTTGCTCCCCTGACCTCAATCTCTCCTTTTAAGAGTTTGCTCCCTTGAACTACAAATTGCTCTGGCATATTAATTTTATCAGTTTATATTCGTTATATTCACAAGCCCATTTTTATCTTAAAGGATAATCTTGAGCTTGACAAGAGAACTTGTAAACAAAACAAACAAAGTAAGACGTGATATTTTTCAGATAGAGGTTAATTTATTTATCTATGTGATATGAATTGTCCGTAATACCGCTGCCATGACCTTGGTTCTGCGGAGAAAATTAGAAAGACCTGTAAATCTCGTTTACAGCTTCAATATAGAGAGCATTGCTCCAGGTCTGGA
>CAZUDS010000099.1:0-1678 GCA_964619425.1 uncultured Candidatus Saccharibacteria bacterium | reverse complement strand
AATACCTTATCGTCTGCTTACAAGCTCCGGATATATAGATATCTTCTTTTCCCACTTGGAGCTTTCTACGGATATTTCTTTTAGGAGAATGCTGGATAATCCCCACGGGATGGCTAATCACATAGAGAAAGCGTTCGGGCATAAGCGCACTGATAACCTTGTTCTTACAATAACTACTGATGGAGAGACTTTTGGCCATCACCATCATGGGGCGGAAAAGGGGCTTGCCCGTCTAATAAAAAATGAACTGCCTTCCATGGGTATAAAAGTGACTAACTGCCAGAAATATTTAGCCAGTCATAGCCCCGAATGGGAGGTTAAGATAAAAGATAACTCATCCTGGTCCTGTAGCCATGGGCTGGAGAGGTGGAAGAGTGCCTGCGGGTGCGGAGCTGAAAGGGGGAGTGATCTTCAATGGCGGGAACCTCTGAGAAAATCAATTGACTGGCTAGGGGAAAAATTATTAGAGGTTTTCCTGGACAAGGGAAGAGAATATTTTGTTTCTCCTATAGATGCTATTAATAATTATGGTGAAACTTTAACAAATTATTCAAAATTAAAAGATTTTCATGAAAAATATGTAAAGGCAGAGTATAGAGGCAGGGTAGAGCCTAATAAAGCTATGGAAGTGATTAGTAATACAGCGTTTATGTTT
The DNA here is from genome assembly GCA_964619425.1 of uncultured Candidatus Saccharibacteria bacterium. Classification (GTDB taxonomy): domain Bacteria; phylum Patescibacteriota; class Minisyncoccia; order Minisyncoccales; family CAZUDS01; genus CAZUDS01. The sequence goes on along the minus strand of CAZUDS010000099.1, from coordinate 1,023 downwards.
ACATCCTGCGCATGGTTTTTTGGCAGTCTTGTCAGGTTAGAGCCTGTGCAGAATCTCTGCTCTACTCTCAGAGCCATAGAACTCCTCAGGGAAGTTTGGGGTGTAGACATGGAAAAAGAGTTTTATTTTAGGTTAAACCAGCATTCCTCTATTGAAGATGTGTGGAATAATATGGTGAAATCTCAACGAGTGGAACCATGGCAAATAGCCAAAGATTTTAAGGAAGTATTTAATTATACTGGTATTAGAAAACAGTGCTGGGGTTACTGGATGCTGGATATGGTGGATAGTCATAAAGTAAGGATGGAAAACTGTGGGACGGGAGAAATTTTAGAGTTTTAAAAAATATACTACTCCTCATTAACGAGTAGGTGAAAATTAGTAGTGTTTCTACTCTAATTGAGAAAAAGCAGTTACTTGTTACTACAAAAATTTAATTTTACAAATGGGGTGCAGTACAGGGTCGTAGTTTTGTTTTACCTGCAAAATTAAATCTTGTGTTTTGTAAATTTTTATATCAGCCATAATTATTTATTTTTAAGTCGTTTTTGCTTCTGCGGCTCTTTTAAATAATTTTCTTTAGTAGAAACCCGTTTACCTGTTTTTCTTTCCAAATCTTTACGCGCTTTGCCAGCGACACTACCGCCTTTTTGAGCTGCTTCTTTGTTTTCAATAAAACCTTGAGCATCTTTTGTTTTTGTAATTTCCATAGTAGCAGTCTAACCAACCCGCGCCAACCAGCGTTTAAAAGGCTCGGCTTTCGGAGATGGAATTGATTGAATTATGCGAAAAATTCCTTCTGTATTGGTACAATTCATCTTTTGTGGACCGCCTATGGTCGGAATTGCAAGGGGGGTGGCAATTTGCCCCCACCCCTTGGAAAGCTCTGGATCACGGCGGCGAATGTCTTTTATGTAACCATTTGGCTGAATTGAATCTGTCAACGCTGAGACCACATCTACAATAACAAACCACCATTCGTTATTATGAATGGTTCTTCTTACTTTCTGACCTTTAAAAACC
>CAZUDS010000098.1:0-1691 GCA_964619425.1 uncultured Candidatus Saccharibacteria bacterium | reverse complement strand
GAAATTTACCATGAAAACTTTATTGCCTCGCTTAATTAAAATCTGTAAACAACGCGACTAATTCCTACATCTTATTTTATTTTTTCATGAACATAGGAATTTTTACCAACAACTATCTTCCGCGAGTTAATGGCGTCTCTCTTTCAATCGAGAGCTTTAGGAAAGAATTAGAACAGAGAGGACATAGAGTTTTTATTTTTGCTCCTAAATATCACAACCGTCATCAGGAAAAAAAAGTTTTTCGTTTTCCTTCTTTAAGAGTTTTTAATAAGACGAGAAGGGGCTATTATCCGATTCCCCCTGTTCCCCTTACTTTTTTCATTGAGGTTAAAAAAATAATTCAGGACTTAAATTTAGATATCATTCATTCCCACCAGCCCTATGTTTTAGGAAAGACAGCCCAACGTTGCGCTCAGGAATTAAGCATTCCTTTGATTTTTACTAATCATACACCCTATTCTCAGTATCTAGACCACTTATCTTCAGACCTCAGGGATTTTTTGGGGCCTTATTTTGCCTCTCTGGTGGCTGACTTAGTAGTTGACTATGCTAATAATTGTCAGTTGGTGACTGTTCCTACTGTCGCTATGAGTAAACTGTTAACAGAAATGGGAGTGCGAACATCTATCAAAATTATCCCCTCAGGTCTTGACTTGACTCGCTTTCAACAAGAGAAAGATGGCTCAAAGATAAGAAAAAAGTACCGGCTTAAAAAAGATGACATTCTGCTTGTTTTGGTTTCCCGACTCTCTTACGAAAAAAATGTTGGTTTCTTATTAGAGGTCTTTCAAAAAATTATAAAAAAAAGAGATAATGCCTACTTAATGATCGTTGGGGAAGGACTGGATCGCGGGGCTTTAGAAAGTATGGCTGACTCTTTGGGGCTTCAAAATAAAGTTATTTTTGTTGGCCAAGTTGATTATCATAATTTACCTTGTTATTATAAGGCCGGTGATATTTTTGTTTATCCTTCTTTAATAGATTCTCAGGGCTTGGTCTTAATTGAAGCCATGGCTTCAGGCCTTCCGGTCGTTGCCATGAAGGAAACCCTTGGTCCTCAAGATATTGTCAGCCATAATAAAACCGGTTTTCTTGTCCCCAATTCCCAAGAAAAATTTACTCAAGCTGTTTTGAAACTAATTGATGATGCTTATTTAAGGCAAAAGTTCTCTCAAACAGCCCAAGCACAGGTCCAGCAATATTCTATTCAGTCCTCAACTGATAAATTGGTAGCCGCTTACCGGGCGGCAGCCAAAGCATAAGCACACCAAGAGGCAGGAGACCTGAAGGAGAGAATTTTCTATCGTCACTTATTGTTTTCCAGGGGACTTCCCGCCCGTTTTATTTTTGAGGAGACGAAACCCTGAGTTAGTTCTTGCTATGTAATGTAATTACTCACCTATTTGATTTAGTCAGCAGGGACCCGATCCCTGTTGACTAACAGGGATCGGGTCCCTGACTTGTCTCTGTGATGGCGGAACTCGGCAAGGACATATCTGAAAAACGTCCCAAAAGCGCTCGTTTCAAAGGAGCGAGCAGTTACCTTGCTATTTTCTTGACTCAAGACGAAATTTTTGCTATAAAGATTTAATACGGTCTAAAAGCACATAGGCGAAAATTTCTGAAAGAAATTTTCGCACTATTCCGCCCTAACCCCGCCCTCTAAGCGCATTGAATTCTGGTTATGCGAG
>CAZUDS010000097.1:0-1710 GCA_964619425.1 uncultured Candidatus Saccharibacteria bacterium | reverse complement strand
TTTTCGCTTCTTCTTTAGCCCCAATAGAAGCTGCTGGCTTTTCTTCTTTTGGTTTTTCTTCTTCCTTTTTCTTTTCTTCCTGGGGTGCGACGCCGGAAGAGACGGGTTTTTCTTCTTTCGGAGGGACGACGTCAGAGGGCTTTGGCTTCTCTTCTTTTTCGCCTTCTTTCTTCTTCGTCTTTTTATGGACTGGCTTTTTCTTGTCCTTAATAACTTTCTCGCGGACTAAAAGATTGTGAACCGTCTCTGAGGGCTGGGCTCCTCTTTTTAACCAAAATTTAATACGTTCCTGCTTTAAGGCCTTTTCTTTTGTCAAGGGATTATAAAAACCGAGCTCTTCTAAAAGCCTTCCGCCCCGAGGAGGGTTTTTTCTGTCAGTAACAACTATCTTAAATGATGGCTGGTTTTTCTTACCAACACGAAAAAATCTAATACGAAGCATGTTAGAGCGACTTCCAAGCACTCAAGAATTTGAGTGCTTGGTTAGTCGGTCTTACACCCGCCTAAATTTTTGCCAGGGCTAACTCAACCTTACTTTATAAACCAAGATGTATTGAGTTTTACTCCTGCAAGAGATTGTCGCAACACTCTCTTGCTTTCACTACAGAAGCAAAAACTTTGACGGGTAACGGTTTTCTAACTCAATTCCCGTCGCCCTGCGGGCTTGGAAATTCCGAGAAAACCAGTTACCATTCCTTTGTCTCCAGCGCCTGTCTTGCCGCTTCTTCTTCGGCTTCTTGCTTTGAGCTCCCCTCGCCTTCAGCCACTTTTTCTTTTTCTAGAAAAACGCCGATAGTAAAATGTTTTACATGGTCAGGCCCCCATTCTTTTAAGACCTCATAAGTAGGAGTAATACCCACTCTCTCTTGGGCCTCTTCTTGAAACCTGCTTTTAGCATCTCTGAAAAGGCCTTTTTCCAGAATTTCCGGCAACTCTTTGATTAAGTACGTCTTGATAAATTCGTGGGGTTTTTCAATTCCTTGGTCAAGATAGAGGGCTCCAATTAGGGCCTCAAAAGTATTGGCTAAAATATATTGCCTGGCTTTACCCGTTTCTTTAGCTTCTCCTTGAGATAACAATAAAAATTCATTAAAGTCAAGATCCTTGGCTATTTTGGCCAGCATTTTAGCATTGACTAAAGCGGCTCGCCAAGAAGTTAACTCTCCTTCTGATTTCCGGGGATAGTTTTTATAAAGGTATTCTGTCACTATCAACTCTAAAACAGCATCGCCTAAAAATTCCAGCCGTTCATTGTGGAAAAGATAAAAACCGGGCTTTTCATTTAAATAGGACCTATGGCAAAAGGCCTGGGCAAGAAGGTCTTTATTTTTGAATTCAAAGTTTAGTTTTTTTTCAAGAATAGAAAAGTCTTTCACGCTATAAAATCCAAATGACAAAGCTTAAATGCCAAATCAAATCCTAAATCCAAATGCCAAAATATTACTATTTGGATTTTGGGCCTTGGACTTGATTTGACGCTGTGAGGGGAAATTGGTGTCAAGTCTATTTTCCTTTGATAATCCGCTAACTATTATTTGAGAGAGAAAATAGACTTGATACCAATCCAGACAACCACTTGATAATCGTATCTCGAATTATTGATTCAAAAAACTTAGCGGCAAATCCTCGGTATGCCTCGGCCTGTTTTTTTTAATTGTTCTTATATCGGAAACTGAAAAATCAAGTCCGAAGGACGCAGATTTTTCAGAT
>CAZUDS010000096.1:0-1808 GCA_964619425.1 uncultured Candidatus Saccharibacteria bacterium | reverse complement strand
ATAAGAGATGATATACTTTCAAAAGAGAGCTGGTTTGATAAAAAGGAAGTTAAATCATATAGAGATTGCTTAAGTAAAGATGACAAGGAGATAAATGCAACTATAAGGCGGGCGACATCAACCGGCAGTGAAGGATTTATAAAGAAACTGGAGAGAATATTGCGGCGAGGCCTTTTTCCAAAGAAGGGCGGCCGCCCAAAGAAGAAGGATAAAATAATATGAGAAGTGTCCCTATGTTTCCCTATGTTTCCCGATTAATAATTCCCGATTGAGACCTTCGGGAACAGGCTTCGGGGACAAGCTTCGCGGGAATGACGACTTCTTATGAAAATGACAGTTTATAAACAGACTCTAAATAAGCCCGAGCGCCTTTTTAATTGCATCAATAAAAATATCATTTTCATCAGGTGTGCCTACTGTCACCCTTAAGGCATTCTTTACAACGCTGTTCATATTTCTGATAAGAACGCCAAGTTTGATAAGTTTACTGTATGTTTTTTCCGCATCTGGCACCCTGAATAATATAAAATTAGCCTCTGAAGGAAAAGGCTGAACACCCTCCATTTTGCTTAGCTCTTTAGACAGTCTCTTTCTTTCTCTGATAATCGTTTGTATATGCGCGCTAATAATATTTTTGTTTTTGATCCCCTCAATCGCAATTGCCTGTGAGATTGAGTTAAGATTATACGGCAATCGGGTCTTATCAACCTCATTAATAAAATTCTTATGACCAATCAGGTAACCCGTCCTGATTGCGGCTAAGCCTATCTTGCTAAAGGTTCTAAGGATTACAAGATTATGATAGTCATTGAGCAGCGGCAGAAAGCCGTTTTTGCTCGCAAAAGGCTGATATGCCTCGTCAATTATGACAATATTCCTTGAAGCCTCGATAATCTTCAGTATTTTATCCGCAGAAAAACAATTGCCAGTTGGATTGTTGGGAGAACTCAGGAAGATTAATTTTGGGTTTTGCTTGTTGATAAATTTAAGAATTTTTTCGAGGTCAAGGTCAAAATCTCTATCAAGCGGGATAGCTGTATGCTTTTGCCCAAATATTTGGACAGTTATTCCATACATAACAAAAGTTGGGACAGGGTATAACACAGGGCCGCCAAAAGTGGCTATAAGATAGGTGATTATCGCATCAGAGCCATTGCCGAGCAGTATATTTTCTGGTTTTATCTTTAAATCGCGCGCTATTGCCTTTTTGAGTTCCTTGCCCTCAGGGTCGGGATAGCGGTTGAGGGAAGTAAAGATGTCTTTCCTGGAAAATATGTTTTCAAACGGTATGGGGCAGTATGGGCTTTCATTGGCATCCATTTTAACCCTGCACGGTATCTCCTTAGCTACATAAGCCATCAGAGATTGGATATTCTTTCTTGTAATTGTTGAAAAATCAGGGTCTTTCATAGCTGCCATTTATAATAAATTCACAAGGAATTATTGTCAATCTTTATCGTAACTGGAGTTTCCTGAGTTTTCAAGTTTAAATAGATGTATTTCATTTATAAACAACCATTTTTAGTAAATTAGGAAGTGGAAACAATTAAATTATTTTCTTGGATGTTTTATTTAAAGGCAGTATTATTTTTGTGTCATTCCTGCGGAGGCAGGAATCCAATATTTTCAATGTTTTTCTTTTCTAAGAAAGTTTTCTCTGGATTTCCGCTTGCGCGGGAATGATGATTTAGGGTGTTTCCATTTAGGGAAAAGGAAAACATAGGGACACTTCCCATATTTATTGACAACCTTAGAATGTTTTGTGTAGCATAATACCCATGCCGAGAATTGCGAGAGTATGCGCAGAA
>CAZUDS010000095.1:0-1854 GCA_964619425.1 uncultured Candidatus Saccharibacteria bacterium | reverse complement strand
CACGTTTGGAATTTTGAAAATTGGAATTTGGAATTTATTTGTGATTTGGAATTTGGAATTTGGAATTTATTATTTTTGGGATTTGGGATTTGGGATTTCATTGTTGGGATTCGTTTAGAACTTAGAATTTTCCTTCTAAAGAACTGTAAACAACGCGACTAATTCCTACACCTTAAGGCCTATTGAAGTTTAACTTCAACAGACCCTTCAGCAGACCTTTTTCGCCTCAATGTTGGCGTCTAACGCTCAAACATTGCCAGGGAACTGTTCTCTGGCAAATTTTTGTTAATCCTAATCCTGGTTTAACATTTCTCAGATTTTCTTGATCTCGGCTTTGGTAATAGCTTTTCTCACTAAAACCTTAAGCGGGATTTTCTTTTCCGCCTTTTTTACATCTTCTAAATTAGCTCTTGTTTCAGGATGTTTTGGTAAAAAGCGGGAACAACAATCCTCATGAGGTAAAATGGAAATATTAAAAGTGTCAATTTCTTTGGCTTTTTTAATTATTTCTTCTTTATCAAAGCCAATTAAAGGACGAAAAACCGGTAAATCAACCGTCTCATCAATGACCTTAATGTTCTCTAATGTCTGGGAAGCAACTTGGCCAATGCTTTCGCCAGTAACCAGGGCTGTAGCTCCTTCCTTCCTGGCAATCTCTTCAGCAATCTTTAGCATTGTCCGACGATAAAGAATCATTCTTAATTTAGCCGGTCCTCTCAAGACCATTTCTTTTTGTAAATCAGCAAAGGGCACAAGATAAAGCCGGGAAGAAAATTGGTATTTTTTGAAAATCTCAACGATCTTTTTTACTTTCTCAATTGACGTCTTCTTAGTAAAAGGATAGGCATGAAAATGCAAAAAAATTATTTTCACTCCCCTTTTCATCACAAAATAAGCAGCTACCGGCGAATCAATGCCGCCTGAAAGCAGGGCTACGGCCTTGCCTCCAGTAGTCACTGGCAAACCGCCTGGCCCGGGAATTTTCTCCAAATATAAAAAAACATATTTTCTTGCCCCGTTAGCCACGCCCTTTTCGGAAAAAGGGCGGGGTCTAATGGAATCTACAATCTCAATAAAACAGATAACATCTGGTTTTTCTAAGTCAACTTTGATTTTTGATTTTTGATTTTCCCTCGATCTGAGCTCGGGACGAAGGTTGATTTTTGATTTTTTTAATATGTACTCCCCTACTCTTTCATTAACCGCCTGGGAGGTCAGAGGAAATCTTTTTTCTGAGCGCTGAGTAGCAATCTTAAAGGTCTGAAATTTTTTGTCCCTTAAAATCTCAAAGGCCTCTTTTTTAATTTCCTCAATCTCCGGTCTACAGCTTTTGGCAAAAGCAAAATTGACCAAACCAAAAACATTTTTCAATGCTCCTGAAATTTCTTCTTCTTTCCCCCCTGCCTTTTCTGTCAGCCCGATTAAAATTCTTCCTGAAATCCGTTCAATAAAAGAAAAATAATCCCTGGGAAGGGCTTTTTTTATATTTTCAATTAACTTTTCTTCAAAAAACTTTCTATTCTTTCCCTTCAATCCAATTTCGCCGTAGTGACAGATGATGTAAGCCATTGAATACTTAAGCAATTAGAAGTTCTTGCCTTTCTGGCGCCGGATGTTGGAAGGCCCCAGGAAGTGTTGGAAAGTTTAAAGACCTAAATCAATGGAAATTTTTTGCATTGCTTTTAAAACAATCTTAACAAAATTTTCCAAGGACAAATCTAAATACTCTTGGCATTTTTGAATAATTTCTCTGTTAGCTCCCCGAGCAAAGGTTTTTTCTTTAAATCGATTTAAAACATTCTCAGTCTTTAAATCAGCCAACTTTTTAGAAGGCAAAACCAAAACAGCGGCCAC
>CAZUDS010000094.1:0-1872 GCA_964619425.1 uncultured Candidatus Saccharibacteria bacterium | reverse complement strand
AAACAATGAACCAGTTTTTACAAAAATTCGGAGTAAGTTTACTATAAAATCCTTATGACGAATAAAAAGATTGCTAAAATATTATATGAGATAGAAGGACTATTAAGGATAAAGGGGGTGGCTTTTAAACCCAGGGCTTATCAAAGAGCAGCCCAGGCGTTGGAAAATTTAGAAGAAGACGTTTCTGAGATATATCAAAAAAATGGCTTAAAGGGTTTAGAGAAAATACCGAGCATTGGCAAAAGCATTGCCCAAAAAATTGAAGAATTTTTGAAAAAGGGGAAAGTTGAATATTATGAGAAACTAAAAGAAGAAACCGCTATTCGTCAAATTGTCACCTACTATTTTGAGACCAAGGGATTGGACTTGGAAGAACTTAAAAAAAATGCTAAAAAAAGAAAAATTGTTTATTCGCGCTACACCAGGCCAGCCAAACAACTTTTGGAATTAGCCGGTTCAGTAAAAAAGGCCAAAGCGGCTGTTGATAGGGTGGCTGATTGGGCAAAATCAAGAAATTTGGACTATGCCATTGAGACGGTCTTTAAAAAATGGTTAGAACTTGATAGATTAAAGCCAAAAGAGGTTGTTAAAAAACCCTATTTTCTCGGAGACCCTATGATTTGGTCGCAAACCAAAAGAAGGTGGTATGTTATTTCACCAGAGGGCGAATGGTTAGAGTTTGCCGGAGAAAAAAATGAGATCGAATGGCGTATAATTAAATAATCCGAATGATACGAATTCGTATCCGAATGCTACGAATATTCGTAGCATTCAAATAATTATTTGTAGAATTCGAATTATATTTTTATGAAAATTATTTTTATGGGGACGCCGGAGTTTGGCGCGATTATTTTAGAGGGACTTTGTAAAATGAATTTTAAGCCAGTTTTAGCAATAACTGCTTCAGATAAACCAGTGGAAAGATATTAAGAGCTGAACTTTTGACGGGTCGTCTCGCAATTAAAGAAATGCAATTAGAAGGGAAAAAATCGATGGGCTTTAAAGATTTTCTTCGAGATTACCCAGATTTTTATGCTCACTTATACTGAATTAGAAAAAGGGGTAAAAATTATTTTGGATAATCAGCCCTATGAAATTATTGAGGCAGCTTTTTTATTTAAGGGTCGGGGTCACTCGATTTTGCAAACAAAAATAAAAAATTTGATTACTGGCAATGCTATCTCTCGAACTTTTCATCCTTCAGATGCTTTTGAAGAAGCTGAAATTTCAAAAATAAAAGCTAAATTTTTGTACCAGCATAAAGAAAAATTCTTTTTCTGCGAAGAACAGAATTCTGCCAATCGATTTGAGTTAACAAAAGAGCAAATTGGCGAACAAGGAAAATTTTTAAAGCAGAATCAAATTATTGAAGGATTAATTTTTCACCCGAATAAAACGAAGAAAGGAAAAGTAATCAACATTTCTCTACCAATCAAAATTAATTTTAAAGTAATTGAAGCTCCGCCCGGAATTAAGGGTGGCCGGTCTGAGTCGGGAACAAAAACCATCACCTTAGAAACCGGAGCAAAAATAAATGCTCCTCTTTTTGTTGAAGAAGGCGACATTATTGAGGTAAATATCGAAACCGAAGAATACGTTAGAAGGATAAAATAAGAATCTTCTTACTTTAAGATTGTTGAACAATTTTTTTCCGCGTAAATCAGCGTTATCACCAGCGCAAATCAGTCCCTATTAGACGAATAGAAACAGATAAATTGTAAGAATTAGTCGCGTTGTTTACGGGCTTTAATTAAGCGAGGCAATAAAGTTTTCATGATAAATTTCGCAGGCGGCAAAGCATGGTTTCTGAGCGAAGCCCCCCCCACCTTTTGTCCATGCTTAAAGTTAAAGACAAAATTATTTTTTAATTTT
>CAZUDS010000093.1:0-1900 GCA_964619425.1 uncultured Candidatus Saccharibacteria bacterium | reverse complement strand
ATTTGAGATTTGGCGCTTGGGATTTTAGATTTGAGTTGAAGCAAACTTACGTTTGCTTCAACTCTTAGTTGTCCTTTCTCCATATCGGCCTCTGAAACTCCTAAATATCTCAAAATTAATTGCAATTCTTCGGCAAACTTTCTGGCTTCTTTAGCTGAACTCAAATCCGGCTCTGTAACCAACTCCATTAAAGGAATGCCCGCCCGATTGAAATCTACAAGTGAGTAGTCAGCGCCCGCCGGATGTATAAGCCGTGCCGTATCTTCTTCTAAATGAACTCTTCTGATTCTGATTATTTTTGAATTTTGCTCTGTAATTTTGATCTTTGATCTTTGATTTTTGACTTTTTCTCCATGGTTATTACCAATCCTCGTGATTTCCAAAAAACCGGCCGCACACAATGGAGTATCATACTGACTAATTTGGTATCCTTTTGGTAAATCAGGGTAAAAATAATTTTTCCGGTCAAATCTTGATTCTTTTAAGACCCCACAATCCAAAGCCAAACCGGTTTTAATAACTTTTTCCACTGCTTTCTTGTTAATAACCGGAAGCACGCCTGGTTGGCTCGTGCAAATTGGACAAATATTTACATTAGGCCTTGTTTCTACCGAATCATTCTTGCAAGCGCAAAACATTTTTGATTTAGTATTCAATTCTACGTGCACTTCAAGACCAATTACCGGTTGGTATTCAACTTTTTCCATATTTTTTTATTTTATCACTTTTTTAAAAATCAAACAACTATCCAAAACCTTACATATTATTTTGCCATGGCAAAATAATATGTTAGAATTAATTTAGAGAAATTAAAAGGAAAAGTTAATCTCCCCGCCCTAAAGGGCGGGGAGATTAACCGGGATTTTAAAATGGATAAGATTAAAAAATGGATAAGATTAAAAAGTTGATATGAAATATAAATATTATTTTAAAAAACCAAGGTCAGAGATTGTTAAAGATATTTTGAAATGGGTGGCTGCTGCTGGCTTGATTTATTTTGTTGCTAGTTCCCCTTATTTTACAGTGAACTTAATGAGGAATTTTAAAAGGTGGCAACAATATAAAAAGAGAAATGTTTATGAAGCTTTTAAAAGATTAAGAAAGCAGGGATGTATCAAGATAGAGAGGAAAGGTAAACAATTTTATATAAGTTTAACCGAAAAAGGCAAAAAGAGGGCGGGTTGGCTTCAAATAGACAAACTTAAAATTAAAAAGCCAAAAAAATGGGATGGCAAATGGAGGATATTAATTTTTGATATTTCTCAAATGAAAAAAATCTATCGGGAGCTTTTAAGAGGAAAATTAAAAGAATTAAGGTTTTATCCTTTACAAAAAAGTGTTTGGATCCATCCCTTTGATTGTCGAGATGAAATAGAGGTATTAAGACACTTTTTTGGATTAAGTCAAAGAGAAATGCGATTAATAATTGCTGAAGATATTGGTCCAGACAATCATTTAAGAAAATTCTTCGAAATTTAATTTATGTGGGTTTAAATTCAAACTTTACATATAAAATTGCTATGGCAAAATAATGTGTAAGGTTTCAAGTCCTGATCCTATTTTTGAGTTATTTTTTAGGTGGCTGTCACTACACCGTTATTCTGTCACTGTTATTCTGTCACTATTATTCTCATTGTTTTGTCATCATTATTCTGTCGCTATTATTCCTCTCGGGTATAACTTTCCGAAAATTTCTCGCCCCTTAATTCCTTTACAATTGCCACACCATAACTTGAGCCGATAATATCAGCTCCAGATTTAACCGCTTTTTTAATATCTCTTAAGGTCTTAATTCCGCCGGCTGCTTTGATTAAAAGCCCTGGGGCTCCTTTTCTCATTAATTGCAAATGAAAAAATTTTTCTTTTAATTCACGATACTCCAGAGGATCTTTTTCGGTCG
>CAZUDS010000092.1:0-1908 GCA_964619425.1 uncultured Candidatus Saccharibacteria bacterium | reverse complement strand
ATCTGAAAAATCTGCGTCCTTCGGACTTGATTTTTCAGTTTCCGATATAATAAAATGAAAGGATTCACTCTCGTTGAAACTTTAATTACTATCGCTTTTTTTATCTTAGTCATGGGAGCGGTCACCAGCTTTATTGCGATGGCTTATCGGGTTTATGATTATACTTGGCAACAATCAATAGCGGTTGATGAAGCGCGCCGGGGAGTTGAAGTAATGATTAAGGAAATAAGAGAAGCCAGGCCCGGAGATGACGGCTCCTTTATTATTGAAAAAGCTGAAGATTTTCAATTTGTCTTTTATTCTAATATTGATAGAGATGAAGCCACTGAGAGAGTGAGATATTTTATTAAGGGAACTGATTTTAAGAAAGGAGTGATTAATCCCGAGGGCTGGCCGATTAGATATCTTCGAGAAAACGAAGCAATCTCAATTTTATCCCGGTATGTCCGCAATCAACCGTTGATTTTTAGATATTTTGACGGAGATCAAAACGAATTGGCTTTACCGGCCCGACTAAAAGATACTAAATTGGTGCGAGTTTATCTGGCGATTAATGTTGACCCTAATCGGTTTCCTCAGGAAGTCGTCCTAGAAAGCGACGTTCAGCTCAGGAACCTTAAGACAAGTCCTTAAATATGTTCAGATCCCGGCTTCGAACATCCAGGTGGGTACAAATTACAAATGACTTACAAATATACAAATATTTGTATATTTGTATTTATTCGTAATTCGTAGACCTTTATTTATGTTCAGATCCCGGCTTCGAACATCTTTGAACGCGGTTTTTGTTTTTCTTTTTTAATATGGTATTATGATATTAATATTTAATATTAACTATGGCTTGGCTTTCTTTTTCTTCTAAAAAAGTTTTAGGCGTAGACATTGGAACGTCAGCGGTTAGAATTGTTGAACTTGGCAAGCGAGCAGAAAAAATCAGCCTTGAGAATTACGGTGAAATCCAAGGCGGATTTCTACACAACAAACCTCTCAGAATTTTTGAAAAAGGCGTTCTTTCTCTTTCTACTCGCGATATTGCCGCGACTCTTACCTCTATTTTGAGGACAGCTAAAATTCGCAGCCGGGCGGCCAATTTTTCCCTGCCTGATTTTTCTAGTTTTTTTACTACTTTTCAGTTGCCCTCAATGACCCAAAATGAACTATCTGAGGCAGTCAAATTTGAAGCTCGTCAGCATATCCCTTTGCCTATTTCAGAAATGGCTTTGGACTGGATTTTAACCAAAGGAAAACCAGCCGAGCGAAAAGAGGAAAAATTAGAAGTTCTTTTAGTAGCAGTTCCCAATAGAGTGGTTGAGCAATATAGAGAAATCGCCCGCTTAGCCGATTTGGAGCTGAAAAACTTAGAAGCTGAGGTCTTTGCCTTAAGACGCGCTCTTTTCAATGAAGGTCAAGGCCAAAAAACCACTGCTTTAATAGACATTGGCGCTACCACCACAACCTGTAGTATTATTGATGGAGGGGTATTAAAAATGAGCCACAGCATTCAAATTTCTGGCGACGATCTAACAAAGGGGCTAATAAATATCTTAGGACTTGACTTAGAGGTAGCTGAAAAGATAAAATTAAGGCATGGACTTTCTCCAGAGAGTCGAGTTATCCACAGGGCTTTGCAATCTCTACTTGATTCAGTTATAATAGAAATAGAAAAAATCTCTCGTCATTTTTTACAGACAGAGGGAAAAGAAGTTAAAGAAATTGTCTTAACCGGGGGGACAGCAAACCTTAGGGGCATAAGAGAGTATTTCTTTGAAAAGTTAAAAAGAGAAATAAAAATTGCCGATCCTTTTGTTAATATTATTTATCCCCGAATTTTAGAGAAGACCTTGAGAGAGAGCGGCCCTTTTTGGGCAGTGGCGGTGGGTGCCGGACTGAGAGGGTTAGAATAACTGG
>CAZUDS010000091.1:0-2011 GCA_964619425.1 uncultured Candidatus Saccharibacteria bacterium | reverse complement strand
TTTAATTTAAAGTCTCTTTGTTTAATCTTTATTCTCTGAGCATAGAGGGCGGGGTAGAGCGGGCTTAATCGGAAGATCTGAAAAATCTGCGTCCTTCGGACTTGATTTTTCAGTTTCCGATATAAGAACACGGACAGCAACGTTATTCCAAAACCTCACCGCTGAATTTTTTAATTTTCTCTTTGGCTGATTTAGAAATCTGGCAATTCTTAATTATCAATTTTTTTGTTAGTTTGCCTTGGCTTAAAATTTTGACTTGAGGAGTTTTACCTTTTATTTTTTTAATAATTTTTTTTGCCACCAAAATCTGGGGCGTAATTTCGTTGCCTGACTCAAATTTCTTCTCCAAGGCATCTATATTGATAATGGCAATATTTCTCTCCCGGCCCTTAAATTTATAACCCCTTAATTTCGGGTATCTTTTGAGCCAGCCCCGAATAATGGGCTCCAACTTCCTGCCAGCCCTAGATTTTTGGCCTTTAATGCCCTTGCCGGAATAAGTACCATGCTTGCCGCCGCGGCCGACTCTTTTCTTTGCTTTATTCTTATGTTTTGGACGTAATTGGTGTAATTGCATAAAGTAAAAGCAGATTTACCCCGTTAGAGAATTGATCTCTTGATTTATTAAACATGCCCGCTATTCTCTAACGGGGTTTACGCTGATATCAACGCAGATTAACGCAGAAGGTTTTCTGCGAAATTCCGCTTGTCATCTGCGCTCTTCTGCTTCTATAAGATTTTCTGCGCCTTTCTGCTTGCTATCTGCGCCCTTCTGCTTCTATTATTTCAGCTTTGACAAAGCTAAAATCGTTGCTCTGGCGCTATTCAGCTTATTTCTGCTTCTGCCTAATAATTTAGCAGAAATATTCTGGATACCGGCTAATTGGCAAATAACTCTTACGGCGCCGCCGGCTACCAATCCTCTTCCTTCTCTCTGGGGCTTGAGTAAGACCCTTGATGCTCCAAACTTGGCCTCTACCTCATAAGGAATGGTATTTTTTTCAATCGGTATTTCTATTAAATATTTCCTTGCCAATCTTGTTGCCTTTTCTATGGCTTGGGCAACATCTTTACCTTTAGCGATGCCAATACCTACCCTGCCTTTTTGATCGCCCACAATCATCACGGCTCTAAAACGAAAACGTCGACCCCCAGCTGTCATCCTGCTAACCCGAGCCAAACCTAAAAGCTTTGATTCAAACTCCTCTTTTTCTTTGATTGGTCGATTTCTCCTAAACATAGTTCATTGTTTATTCTTTTATCTTTTATGTCTGTTGAAGTTTAACTTCAACAGACAATGTGAAATCAAATTTTAAAGCTTTTAAAGTTTTAATCCGGCACTCCTTGCTCCTTCGGCTAAGGCCTTCACTCGGCCATGGTATTTATATCCTCCCCTGTCAAAAACCACTTTTTTAATTTTTTTCTTAAGAGCTTTCTCGGCTATCAGTTTGCCGACCTCAAAAGCCAAAAATACTTTTCCGGTTAGGGGTTTTTGGTCTTTTTCTGTTTTTTTATCTTTGGTTGGCGTTTTTGATTTTTTGAGTTCCAGATTATTTGAACTCAAAATGATATGTCCTTTCTCATCATCAATCAACTGAGCGTAGATGTGACGACTTGAGCGAAAAACACAAAGCCGCGGCACCTTGGCTGTACCAGATACCTTGGATCTAACTCGTTTATGACGCCTGTTTCTTTTTTCACGCTTTAATATAGATTTCATAGAAAATTCCAAATTCCAAGCACCAAATTCCAAATAAATCTCAATGACCGAAATCCCAATGACCGAAACTTTGATAAATTGAGAAATCCCAAGCACCAGGTTCTAAAATTCCAAATTACAAACTGCACAAATCACAAATAAATACGGTGAAATTCCAAATCACAAATTTCCTGGACGCCTTCAGGCGGACTCCCCGTAGGGTTGCATTACAAACAAATACGGTGAAATTCCAAATCACAAATTCCAAATCACAAATAAATTCCAATGACCGAAATCCCAATGACCGAAACA
>CAZUDS010000090.1:0-2038 GCA_964619425.1 uncultured Candidatus Saccharibacteria bacterium | reverse complement strand
CTAAACAGATAAAATCTTTAAAGATTTTATCTATCGACCCGATGAAATTTTCTTCTCAAAAATTTCATATAGGGGAAATTAGGGCGAAAATTTGACATCTATTATTAAAATTGATAGATTTAAAACATGGAAACCGTAACCTTACCGAAAATAAAATATGAGATTTTAAAGAAACAGGCCTCTCTATACGAGAAGATTTTTAGATATTCTCCTGAGAGAATTTTCGGCACGGAAATTTATTCTAAGAAGAGAATTAAAGAATTTTTGAAAGAGGACAAGTTAGATAGAAAAACAAGGGGTTGTCTCAAAAATTGTTAAAGTTTCTTTTAATTTTGTGATTCATTTTACTCAACATGCTAAAGAAAAATTTAAAATATTAAAAGAACATAAATTTATTATTACTAAAAACCAGGTAATTGATGCGATTAATAAGCCAGATTTTATAGATCGCTCCAGGCATCCTCTTTTAATTGCTCAAAAGAAACTTAATGCTGCCCATGTTTTAAGGGTGGTTTACAAAAAAGCAAATAGTGATAAAATAATAATTACTTTTTATCCGGGAAGGAGAAAGCATTATGAAAAACAATAAAAAGCCAAAAATTAGTTATGACCCAGAAGCCGATGTTTTACGGGTAGAAATCTCTAAAAAACCCATTGATTTTGCCCAGGAGATGGGAAATATTATTGTTCATTTCACTCAGAAGGGATTACCTGTTTATCTTGAAATTTTGGAAGCGAAAAAGTTTTTACTCCAAACTGAATGGATTTTAAAGAAAACTAAAGCTTTAGAACTTGTTAGATAACGAATTCCTAAAAAGTTTATTTTGGATTATTAAAAATCGCCAAAATGGCGATTTTTTGAGCACATAGACACTCGCTTCGCTCGCGCGCTATTCAGCGCTAATTTTACGGGGCTGCCTCAGAGCAACCCGCTTCGCCCATAAGGGATGTGGCTATTCGCCACACGCGGGTTGCCAGAGTTATTCAGGACTTTTTTAATTAAGGACGAATTATTTTGTTATGGTCGGGCAAAATTAGTGCTGGCTTACGCCGGTTAGAGATTTATTCTCTTGGTGCTTCTTCTCTACTTTTGTAATCTCTAACGGGGCTTGTATAGGAAACTGAAAGTTTCCTATACAATAAAATATTAACAATGCTGAAAATTAGGCCTAAACAGATAAAATCTTTAAAGATTTTATCTATCGACCCGATGAAATTTTCTTCTCAAAAATTTCATATAGGGGAAATTAAAGCGAAATCCCTTGGCTGGAAAGAGAAATTAGGTTATAAAAAGCGTTATTATGTCAGACAAAAATATTGAAGTTGAAATTAAATATCAGGTTTTAGATGAAAAGCAATTAAGGGATTTTCTTAAAAATCTTAAATTTATTGGGAGAAAACGAGAGATTGATGTGTATTTTGACACTCCAGACGGCTCTTTATACAAAAAGAGTAGTTTTATTCGGATTAGAAATAATAAGACCTTAGATTTTAAATATAGTTTGGCTGCTATTCTTCGTGGAAAAAATGGGAAAATTAAAAAAGACGAACATTTTAAGGATTATTCTTTTCCTTTGCCACTAACAAGAAGTTCTTTATTAAAAATAAAACAAATCTGTAAAGTTATTGGCTTAAAAGAAATGAAAACCCTTGATTTAGAAGAATTTAAAGCTGAAAATAATCTTATTGATTCAATGATTATTGATAAAATCCGTGGAAAATATAGAGATGAAAAATTTGAATACTGCAGAGACAAGCTCCGGAAGCTCGGGACATTTCTTGAAATTGAGGCACTTACCTCAAATGAAAAAGAAGTCAGAAAATTAAAAAGAGAGATGGTAGATAAACTTAAAGGATTAAAATTAAAAAGGATTACTACTGGTTATTGCGGCCTCTATTGGAGAAAATACAATTTTGATTTATATCGCCGGGCAAGGTATATAATGGAAGAAGATCGTTAATGTTCAAAATATCACTTTGAATAAACAATGAACCAGTTTTTACAAAAATTCGGAGTAAGTTTACTATAAAATCCTTA
>CAZUDS010000089.1:0-2073 GCA_964619425.1 uncultured Candidatus Saccharibacteria bacterium | reverse complement strand
TGCTGGGTGTAAGACCGACTAAATTCCCCAGCACTCAGTGCTCTGAGTGCTGGGTCATCAAGTCGCTCTAACACATGAAACTTCCTTTTTTCAAAAAAACAAAAATCGGGCTGCCGGAAATAACATTTGATATTGAGCC
Source organism: uncultured Candidatus Saccharibacteria bacterium (assembly GCA_964619425.1). Lineage (GTDB taxonomy): Bacteria > Patescibacteriota > Minisyncoccia > Minisyncoccales > CAZUDS01 > CAZUDS01. Next base: position 1,934 of record CAZUDS010000089.1, on the reverse strand, counting down.
AATAGGCATTAAAGACATTGTCGCCCCTAGCTCAATCAAGGTTACGCAAAACCACGTTGTAATTGGCGAAAGAATGACAAAGTCCTTTTTTGTCTTCTCTCTGCCCCGCTATATCAGCACTGTCTGGATGTCGCCAGTTATTAATTTAGACACGCCTTTAGATATCGCTCTTTATATCCAGCCCTCGGATGTCGCTCAGGTCTTAAGGCAATTGAGAAAAAGAATAACAGAGGTTCAGTCAGAAATCTTTGACAAAGAAGAAAAGGGGTTAATAAGAGACCCTGAATTAGAGACGGCCTATCGTGACCTGGAAGAGCTCCGTGAAAAACTTCAAACAGTTCAAGAAAAAATGTTCCATATTGGTATTTATCTTACCGTTTATGGTGATTCAGAAGAGCAATTGCGCGACATTGAAACAATATTAAGGTCTATTTTTGAAGCCCGGCTCGTCTATATAAAACCGGCTCTTTTTCAGCAAAAAGAGGGCTTTATCACGGCCGGGCCTTATGGATTAGACCAGCTTCAGATTTATACGCCAATAAATACCGCCCCTCTTTCCAGTGTTTTTCCTTTTGTCTCTTTTGACCTAAGCTCTAATGAAGGTATTCTATACGGCATTAATCGCCATAATAACTCTTTGATTTTATTTGATAGATTTACTTTGGAGAATTCCAATGAGGTCGTGTTCGGTAAAGCGGGCTCGGGGAAAAGTTACGCCATAAAATTAGAAATTCTTCGCTCTCTGATGTTGGGCACAGATGTTATTGTTATTGATCCTGAAAACGAATATAAATTCTTGTCTGACGCCATCGGCGGTTCTTTTTTAAATATTTCTCTGGGCTCGCCTCACCATATTAACCCCTTTGATTTGCCCCTGCCGAGACCAGAAGAAGCGCCAGAAGATGTTTTAAGGTCAAATATTATTAATTTGGTGGGCTTAATAAGAATAATGTTAGAAGGACTGACTCCAGAGGAAGACGCTATTATTGATAAAGCCCTAACCGAGGCCTATGCTATAAGAGATATTACCCCGGACACCAGTCCTTCTCTTTGGCCGGAAAGAGTGCCTCTGTTTTCTGATTTAGAAGAAATTTTAGAAACAATGAGAGGAGCTGAGAGTTTACTCAACAGATTACAAAAATATACTCAAGGCACTTATGCCGGCTTTTTTAACCAACCAACTAATGTTTCCATGAATAAAAATTTCGTTGTTTTCGGCATTCGCGATATGGAAGAGGGATTGAGACCAATGGCAATGTATATTATAATGAGATATGTCTGGAACTCTATCAGAGCCGAATTAAAGAAAAGGATTTTAGTTATTGATGAGGCCTGGTGGTTAATGCAATCCGAAGATGGCGCCTCCTTTCTTTACGGACTGGCCAAAAGAGCCAGGAAATACTGGTTAGGCGTTACCACGGTCACCCAGGATGTAATTGATTTTCTAAAATCGGACTATGGAAAACCAATTATTACCAACTCCTCGCTTCAGCTCCTAATGAAGCAGAGTACCGCCGCGGCTGAAATCGTGCAAAAAACCTTTGACTTGGCTGAACCGGAAAAACGTTCTCTAATTGAGGCGCCGGTCGGAGAAGGTCTTTTCTTTGCTGGAACAAAACACGTTGGCATAAGAGTGGCTGCTTCTTACGCTGAAGATCAAATTATTACCACTGCTCCTGAAGAAGTAGTAAAAATAAGAAAAGCTAAAATGCAATTAACCGAGTTCTAGGGGGTCGGAATTTCAATCCACGTCAAGTCGTTTAACCAGGTAAGTGGATAGTCCAGAACTCAAAGTTCAACTCTTCGACAAGGCCAGGGTTGCCCCGAGCGGAGTCGAGGGGCAAAACTCAAAACTACAACTAAAAATAAATCCGAAATCCGAAACTTTAAACAAATTCCAAGCACCAAATACCAAATTCCAAATAATATTCAAT
>CAZUDS010000088.1:0-2111 GCA_964619425.1 uncultured Candidatus Saccharibacteria bacterium | reverse complement strand
GCCGTTCTGATTGGGATGGAGGAGCAGGGGCAAATTCAATTGAGGAAATGGCTATATTAGCCCGAGAAATGGGTTATGAATATTTAGGGATTAGCGACCACACTAAATTTTTGAGAATTGAACATGGGCTGGATGAAAAGCAGTTGGCTCAACAGAGAAAAGAGATTGATAAAATAAATGAAGGGTTTCAAGTTTCAAGTTTCAAGTTTCGGATTTTACATGGCTGCGAAGCCAACATCTTAAACGATGGCTCAATTGATATTAAAGGCGAAGCCCTTAAAAAATTGGACTTTGTTGTTGCCGGAGTTCATTCTAATTTTAAGATGGAAAAAAAGAAGATGACCGAAAGAATAATTAGAGCGATGAAAAATCCCAATGTTGACATTATTCCTCACCTAACCGGAAGAATAATTCAAAGGCGCGAGGAATATCAAATTGATTTTGATAAAATTTTAAGAGCGGCTAAGGAGTTTGGAGTAATATTGGAAATAAACGGTTTTCCTGAAAGATTGGATTTAACTGCTGAAAATATAAAAAGGGCAAAGGAAGTTGGCGTTAAAATGGTAATTAATTCCGATGCTCATCATAAAGACCAATTAAAATTTATGGAATTTGGTATTGCCCAGGCCCGTCGCGGCTGGGCGGAGAAAGAAAATATTATAAATACTCAACCCTTAGAGAAACTTCTGAAACTTTTTAAGTAATTTTAAATTTTTAATTGTCATTTTGCATTTTTCATTTTGAATTTTGCATTTGACTGAGCCGCCGAAGGTGGCGAAGGAACATGCCAGTAGAAAAATCAGCCGGAGCCATAGTTTTTAAAAAAACAGAAGATAAAATCTATTACCTTCTTTTAAATTATGCTGCCCTTGATAAGGTTGAAAAAACATATTGGGGGTTTTCCAAAGGTCATATTGAAAAAGGGGAAAAAATTGAAGAGACTGTCAAAAGGGAAATTGAGGAAGAAACAGGAATAAAGGACCTTAAATTTATTGAAGATTTTAAAGAAACAGAAAAATATTTTTTTAAATGGGAAAATAAAAACATTCTAAAATTCGTTACTTTTTATTTAGCCGAGACAAAAACAGAAGATGTAAAAATTTCCGGAGAACATATTGGCTATAAATGGCTGCCTTTTGAGCAAGCCCTAGAACGGCTAACCTTTAAAAATGCCAAAGAAATCCTTAAAAAAGCCCACAATTTCCTCCTCAAAAACTTGACAAGAGTTTGATTATTTGCTATAATATTTTTATTATCGGGCTAATAAAAAAGAAAGGAGGTGAATAGTTCTTTACAACCAAGTAGAATCTAAGTTGGCCCGACTTAGGTTCGAACAAAAAAACAAAAAGGAGGAAATGCCATGCCTATTGGTACCGCCTCGAAAATGTCGACAGGACAATTTAGAGAGTTTGCGGGGGCAGTGCTTCGTTCTCTCCCCGACGATCTCGATCCTACTACCGTGCAGGGTTGGATAGAGAATCAAGAGGCGCTCCGTAAAGCGCTTCGTGAGGCACTCTCGTCGAGCAAGCCGACGAGAAATGTCTACCCCGTCGCCGTGGATTACGGGAAGTCGGTGGAAGAGATGGTGGAGTTAGGTCGGTACGATTGGTCGAATGACGCCATTACTTCCAACAACTTTCCAACTGAGAGGAGCGGCAGGGAGAAAATCCAAATCGAGCTCGTACACTTCAGCTGGTACGGAGGTACCGACGAAGTGCTCAAGGAGCTTAACGGGATGGGTTTGCGTCCAGCCGAGCTTCGCGAGCTTCTTGCCTTTGGCGAGAAGTATCCTGAGGTTCAGCGCGAGTTCCCCATAATTGCCCTTGGTTCCGTGTGGCGGAGCCCGGGCGGCCGCCGCGTCCCGTACCTCGGCGGGAGCAGTTCCGTGCGCCGCCTGGGTCTTAGGTGGGTCGAGATTGACTGGGAGGAGATATACCGTTTTGCAGCGGTCTGCAAGTAGCGCTTGGGGCCTTGGGGTTCAGGACTTTTGGACCCTTTGGCTCTCGAAAAGCCCTCGGTGGGTTTACTCGCCGAGGGCTTCTTCATTTCCTTTGCCAGAAATGGTAAAATAAAAATGGATAAGTAGAAAGAAAAGAAATCCTTAAAAAAGC
>CAZUDS010000087.1:0-2172 GCA_964619425.1 uncultured Candidatus Saccharibacteria bacterium | reverse complement strand
TACCAAAATAGGTAGGAAAATTTACCCTTGCTACACCGCCTTTAACGGGCATCTGCCGCGAGTAGCTTTAAGTTGGATTTGGGCAAAGGACTTTCTTAAAAAGCAATGGAATTGGGCAAGGCCAGTGCTTATTTCCGCCGCTGACTTAAACGATAAAAATGCCTTTATTTTTCCGGAAAAAGTGAACGGAAAATACATGATTGTCCATCGGGTTGGTTATGACATTGATTACTCTTTTTGTGAAAATTTAGATTTTAAAAATAACCGCTGGCTGGAAGAACATCGTTGGATATATGTAAGAAAAGGATGGTGGGATAGTTGGAAAATCGGAGCGGTAGCTCCGCCCATAAAAACAAAAGAAGGATGGATAATGCTTTATCATGGTGTCTCGGAAGACAGAATTTACCGAGTAGGAGCGGTGCTTTTGGACCTCAAAAATCCAACTAAAATTCTTGGTCGCGCCTACAATCCCATTCTTGAACCAGAGACCCCCTATGAGAAAGAGGGATTGGTTCCCAATGTTGTTTTCTCCTGCGGCAATGTGGTCTTGGGTAATAAACTTTTTGTCTATTATGGGGGCGCAGATAAAGTAGTGGGCGTAGCCACTATTCCTATCGATCAACTCCTTAAGGTTCTTAAGTTTTGCAAGTGTTAAAAAGTGTTAAAAGAACTTATGCGCAATAATCAGCAAAAACCAATAATTGTCGCAGTAAGCGGTGGATTTGATTGTTTGCACATTGGACATGTTAGATTATTTAAAGAAGCTAAGAAGCTTGGGGATAAATTAGTTGTGATATTAAATAACGACAATTGGCTTATGTCTAAGAAGGGGTATGTCTTTATGCCAGGAAAAGAACGTAAAGAAATTTTAAAAGCACTATCCTCTGTAGACGAAGTGATTTTGACCAAACATCCTAAAGACCCGAAAGATATGAGTGTTTGTCAGGAGTTATTACAACTCCGGCCGCATATTTTCGCTAATGGGGGCGATAGGCACAAACATAATATACCAGAAGTTGAGGTCTGTAATACAATCGGCTGCAAAATGGTTTTTAATGTAGGAAAAGGAGGAAAGATACAATCAAGCTCCTGGTTGCTTAAAAAATACTTTGAAAATTTAATTGCTAAAAATGTTAATTGAGTTTTAATGTATGCCGGAATTACCAGAAGTGGCAACCATGGTTAGCGATTTGAACCGAGCGGTTTCCAAGAGAACGGTTATTGATGTTTGGACCGATGCCAAGGGACTTGTTAAAAAGCCCAGTTTTTCAGAGTTTAAGAAAGTAATTATTGGCAGAAGAATTGAGCGTATCAGAAGAAAGGGCAAAGTTATAATTTTCTTCTTGCAAGGAGGTAAGGTCCTTTTTTGGCATCCAAAATTAACCGGTCATTTTTTGATTGGCAGATGGAAGCAGAAAAGAGATGGTTGGAAACCAGAAAAGAAAAGCGCTATGGAAGATCCGGCGAACAGGTTCATCCATATCATTTTTTGGTTAGACAATGGCCTGATGTTGGCTTTTTCTGATTTGCGAAAATTCGCCCGCCTTGAACTTTGGGACGCGAATAAGGCGGATCAGGCCTCAATAGTGCAAGCGATAGGCATAGACGCGCTGGAAATAAAACTTAAGGAATTTGAAGACATTGTTAAAAAGTCCAAGAAAAAAAGGATTAAACAATTATTAATGGAGCAAAAATTAATTGCCGGTATTGGCAACATTTATTCCGATGAAATTCTTTTTCGCGCCAAAGTTCATCCCTTGAGAACAGCGGACAGCTTGGGAGTAAAGGAGATTAAAAAGATTCACCAGGCCATTAAACCAATTCTTTTGAAAGCCATAGAGTTAGCCGGAGCAAGCGTTTCCGATTTTCGTCGAATCAACGGCGATAAGGGAAAATTTCAGGAAACAATAAAGGTTTATCACTGCCAGGGCAAAAAATGTTCAAAGTGCGGGACGCTAATTGAAAGAAAAAAATTAGGCGGTCGTTCCGCTCATTTTTGCCCCAAATGCCAGAAATAACAAATAATATTGATATCGTAAACCCATTAAATTCTTTATGCTTTGTAAAAAATTTTTAATTTTTTGTATCGCAATTTTTTTATTTTTCGGGGTTTTTATTGAGGCGGAAACTCTTAAAATTCATTATTTTTATAGAGAGCTTTGTCCTGCTTGT
>CAZUDS010000086.1:0-2191 GCA_964619425.1 uncultured Candidatus Saccharibacteria bacterium | reverse complement strand
CTGACCTCTAAAATTTAGACAATTGGCTAAAACATATCCGCGGAAAGCGATTTTTCGGGGATATTTTTTTTGCGAACAGAGGGACTCAAAACCTATCTTATGTATCCCCAGCTGTGCAACTTATCAAATTCGTCATACCAGCGATCTCCAATATCATCCCGATAATACATATTGGGGATAATAATGTCTTTGATGCGGGAATATGCTTGTTTTTGGGCGTCTTTCATAGTTAGTCCAGTGCCGACAACTATCAAAGCCATTCCAGATGAACCAGTGACAATCCACTGATTATTCAACAGCTTTACATCTTCAATATGAACTCCGTTGTTCCGGTTGTCGCTTTTGAAAGTAATAATAGCATTTTTAGAAAAAGAATTGAAAGTCATTTTGTCCTTAAAAGGATATGGCGGAACAACAAGTCGAACGCCAACCTGAAATCCTTTTTTACACCTTAAATCTATATTGTTGCCGTTAGTCAAGTAGTATAAAAATTCTCCAATCGGCGTGATCATGCCTTCTTGTTGAATGCTGATTGTCGGGTAGCCGAACCTAGCCGTGAATTCAAGCGGATAAATTCCATAACTATTAACAATACAATTTAGATCAATATAGCCAATATAATTTTCACGGCGCAGAGTATCTTCTAATTTTTCCAAGGTTGAAGAAAACAAAGTGTTCGGCGGGCTCCAGAACATACTGGTATTGCCACAGAAATAGGGCTTACCATTCTTCCTGACATAGAGTGTATGGTTGGGAACGGTGACACAATATACCTTATCTTGGTATTTTGTAATTTCTGCATCTCTTTTATCCAGCCAGGAAACCGTTTCTTTAACTCGCTCAATAATTTCATATTGGGGATGGTTTGTTTTAGCCCAGCGGTCTTTTATCCAGACCTTTCCTTGCCTCCGCCGAACTTTTATTATTCCTACTCTACCAATTTTTAAAAGCAATTCTTGAATATCATCAGCAAGCTTTTTTGAGCTGGTGTAGAATATCCTGAAATTATTGTTAATATTTCCACCTCCTTTACCGTACCAATCAACAAAAATTTCTATTTGTTCTTTAATTAGGTTTTTAACGAATGATGGGACATATTTATTATTGGCTCTGCCTATTTTTTGGAGATAATGATGTAATTGTTTATTATAGAGGTAGAATTCTGATTTGCTTTCTCTGAATTTGAATGGCAGTTTGGATAACATTTTTTTCACTCTTGCCCTGTTTTTGAAACGGGCTAATGAAATTTTGTAACCCTTTGAAAAACTTCCCTCCGCTGTATAGAAACCAAGAAACTTAAGCCAATCGGTCATATCAATTTTTATTTCTTCAGATGTTTTTTTTGCTAGGCCATTTCCTTCTCGGCGGTATTCCTGAACAGGGGGCAAGGTAAATATCTTCTCTTTTTTGCCTGACCATTTGGCAGTTCTGGGAATAATAAATTGATTAGGGAGCTTTTCTGCTTTAACAAAACCGAAAGTTCTCTTGCCGCTTCGGTACTGATTGGCTTCAATCCCATACATATTATGATTTAAAGTAACCGCTATATCTATTGTTTGATTTTGAATTGAAAGAAGCTTTTTATGATTACCAAGACACACTATATTTTCTGCTTTTTGGTATTCAATCTCTCCTTTATTATTAGTGGTTAAAAATTCATCACTTTCATTAATATTTTTGAATAACTTCCAACCCTTTCTGGTTAAAACTTCAGTTTTGTTGTCATAACATCCCATCTCTCCCGTGGACGGGCCGAAATTACCGGGAAAGAGTTTCTTGTGTTCAAAATTAATGTTAACCGGATAGATAAAATTTTTGCCGTTGAAAAAAGCGCCTATTGCCACCTCGACGCCATTTACCTTTTTTTGCAATTGAAATATTTTTATTTCTTTAAACCAAATTTTTTTGTATGACTCAAGCACCCGGACAATATCGCTTCCGTCTTTTTCCTGACCGACAAAAAGAAGCCGTTTGATATTTTGCGCCTCTCCGCTTGGCTTGATGACATACTCGTCCGGATGTTCTTTGACGAATTGAATGGCTTCGTCAAAATTAGAAAATTCCCTAAAAGGTATTATTTTTACTCCGTGCTTCTTTAATTCATTCTGTCCAAAAGAGCGATCGTCTTCCAATCTGTCAGTATAAGGAGTGCCGCCAATAACCTTTTTGCCTTGTTGCCTTAATTTTTGGG
>CAZUDS010000085.1:0-2209 GCA_964619425.1 uncultured Candidatus Saccharibacteria bacterium | reverse complement strand
AGAATTTAGATATTGTTTCGGATTTCGGATTTCGGATTTCGAATTTTATCAGTGGAATTTGGAATTTCACCGTATTTGTTTGTGATTTGTAATTTGTAATTTGGAATTTCTAAAATGTATTACTATTATGTTCACTAATAAAATAGGCATTGATCTCGGCACCTGTAATTCCCTTGTTTTTGTGCCTAAAAAGGGGGTGGTTTTGCAAGGGCCTTCAGTGGTGGCAGTGAGTTTGGTGGATAACAAGATTTTAGCGGTGGGTCAGGAGGCAAAAGAAATGATTGGCCGGACTCCAGATACCATTCAGGTCTACCGGCCCCTTAGAGAAGGGGTGATAGCTGATTATCGGGTGACTCAGGCAATGCTTCGCTATTTCTTAGAAAAAACAGCCAAGAGATTTTGGCCCTTTAAGCCGGAAGTAGTAATTTCTGTTCCGGCGGGTATTACTTCAACAGAGAGAAGAGCTGTTATTGGGGCCGGCCTTTTGGCTGGGGCAAAAAGGTGTTTTGTTGTTAAAGAACCTATTTTAGCGGCAATTGGGGCTGGAGTAGCTATTAATTCTTGTTCCGGCCATATGATCGTCAATATTGGCGGAGGGACTTCAGAGGTAGCGATTATTTCTTTGGGAGGCATTGTGGCTGTCAAATCAATCAGAGTGGCTGGCGATAAAATGGATGCCGCGATTGCAAATTATATTAAACAAAAACATAATTTAATTATTGGCGAGCAAACTGCCGAAAGGGTGAAAATTGAGATTGGCACTGCTCTTCCCGAAAAAAAAGAAAGATTTTTGGAGATTAAGGGTCGGGACTTGGTTTCAGGTCTTCCTCGTAATATTAAAATTACCCCTAATGAAATTGTTATAGCTATTTCCGGGGTTTTAGAAGAAATTTCTCGGGTTATTAAATTGGTCTTAAGAGAAGCGCCGCCTGAGTTAGCCGGGGATATTATGGAAACGGGCTTGATTTTGACAGGCGGCAGCTCTTTACTTCGGAACATTTCTCAATTTATCAGCCAGCAGGCTGGTATTCCGGCCGTGGTCGCTGAGGACCCTCTTTTCTGCGTAGTTAAGGGGACAGGAATAATTTTAGAAAACCTGGACGTTTATAAGAGAAATCTAATGACTAAGAAATGAGATTTAAGTTGTAAGATTTAAGTGATTTTTTTTTAATCTTAAAACCACATGTTTATTGGCCACCAAGCCCAATGGAAATTTCTGACAAGGTCAGTAGAATTGGAAAAATTTCCTCACGCTTTTTTGTTTCAAGGTCCGGCGAAAGTGGGGAAGCGAACCTTCGCTTTGGAATTGGCTAAGCTCCTTAACTGCCAAAATTCAGATTTCAAAAAGAGGCCCTGCCAGCAGTGTTTTGTTTGTCGTGGCATTGAAAAGCATAATCTGCCAGATCTAATTTTAGTTAACCCCATTAAAAAAGAAATTTCCATAGATCAAATAAGAGATTTAAGCTGGAGAATGTCGCTTTCGTCCTATATTTTGAGCTGGAAAGTAGCCATTTTAGATCAAGCTCATTTTTTAGGAAAAGCGGCCCAGAATTGCTTTCTTAAAACCCTTGAAGAGCCAAAACCGAAGACCTGTTTTATTTTGATCACTGAGTATCCATCAAAATTTTTACCCACTGTTCGTTCTAGGACGAGAGAGGTCAAATTTTTTCAGGTGCCTTCTTCAGAAATTGAGCATTATTTAAGGAAAAAAGGAGTGGAGAAAGAAAGAATCCAAGAAATTATTCGTTTCTCAGTCGGCCGGCCGGGCCAGGCAATAGATTTTTTTAAAGATCCTTTAGAATTAAAATCCTATAAAAGCAAAATAGAGAAGATTGAAGAGGTTCTGAGACAGGACTTTAGTTATAAATTCCAATATGCCAAAGAATTATCAGAGAAATCGTATCAGGAACTAAACCAGATTTTTGAGATTTGGCTTCAACGTTTTCGTCACCTCCTCGCTTCAAAAGCAGTAAAAGGAGGGTCAGACCTTCTTCAGCTTTTCTGGCTGAAAAAGAATCTTGAGGCCCTGGAAAAAACCAGGATTTTAATTAACTTTACCAATGTCAATAAAAAGTTAGCCCTGGAGAATTTAATGTTACAATTATGTTCGAAGCCGGGATCTGAACATCAATAAAGGTCTACGAATTACGAATAAATACAAATATACAAATATTTGTATATTTGTAAGCCATTTGTAATTTGTACCCAC
>CAZUDS010000084.1:0-2256 GCA_964619425.1 uncultured Candidatus Saccharibacteria bacterium | reverse complement strand
TCGCTGGACGAGGCGACTATCGGTACCTGAAAACTTTTATTGCCGAGCAAAGTGTGAACAACGCTCGGATTTCTTACATCTTAATGGGTAATAAATTAATTCAAACCAATATAAAAAAACAATAAAATCTTAGAATAAAATCTTTGTCTAATTTTCATACTTTTGCGACTTGATTTTTCCGCCAATCGTATGATATGATAATAGCAGGGCCAGGGGTAATCCTCGACTCAAATAAAAAGAGTAGCAATAAGCATTTTTATGAACGAATACAAAGAAATTATCAAAAAAGTTATTTCAGAGATGGATAAGTCCTTTGCTTTTTTGGAAGTTGAGCTGCAGAAGATTCGGACGTCGCGGGTCTCGCCATCTCTAATTGAGAATATAGAGGTTGATTGTTTCGGTCAAAAATTTCCTTTGAAACAGTTAGCCGCTATTTCTTTAGGAGCCGAAGCCCGTCAACTCATTATTCAGCCCTGGGATAAGTCCTATTTTGAGTCAATTGAAAAGGCCCTTTTTAGGTCTGGCAGTTCTGGCTCCCCAGCCGTGGACAAAGATGTCATCCGGGTCTCTTTTCCTTCTTTAAGCGAGGATTATCGTAAGGACTTATTGAAAAAGATTCAGGATTTGGCTGAGGCAGTTCGTCAGACGATCAGGAAATGGCGGGAAGAGGCGTGGGACGAGATTCAGGATAAAACCAGAGAAGGTCAAATCAGAGAAGATGATAAGTTTAGGGGAAAAGACGAGCTTCAGGACCTGATTGATGAATATAATAAGAAGATTGAGGAACGGATTGAGAGGAAGAAGAGGGAGATAATGGAATAACTGGTTTTGTCCAAGAAGGCAAGCCCGAAGGGCGATGCCTGATTGGTTAGAAAACCGTTACCCAGCACTCAGTGCTTTGAGCACTGAGTGCTGGGTGTAACAGATTTTCTTGAAATTTCCAAGCCCGTAGGGCGACGGAAATTTCGTTAGAAAACCGTTACCCAGCACTCAGTGCTTTGAGCACTGAGTGCTGGGTGTAAGACCGACTAAATTCCCCAGCACTCAGTGCTTTGAGCACTGGGTCATTAAGTCGCTCTAACATGCTTTTCGCAATTTTAATCGCTTTTTTTAGTTTAATCGCTTTAGTCGTTCTCCACGAACTCGGGCATTTTATTTTAGCCAAAAAATTTGGCGTGCCAGTGGAGGAATTTGGCATTGGTTTTCCCCCCCGGCTTTTTGGCAAGAAAATAGGGGAGACAGTTTATTCTTTAAATCTTTTGCCTTTGGGCGCTTTTGTTAAAATTTATGGCGAAGAAGGAGGCATTGAAGGCGCGCTGAGTTTTTCTAAGAAGCCGGTTTGGCAAAGAGGCCTGATTCTTTTAGGCGGGGTAATGGCTTTTTGGTTTGTTGCTATTATTTTATTGAGTATTATTTCTGGAATTTGGGGCTTGCCAACGGCCATTTCAGACGAAGAAGTGATTGGCGTCAGGGAGCCAAAAGTTCAAATTTTTCAAGTTCTACCAAGTTATCCAGCAGAAAAAGCCGGCGTGGAACCCTTAGATATTTTTTTCAAAATGGAAAAGGGAGAACAGATAGTTTATCCGGTCACCATAAAAGAGGTTCAAGAATTTATTCAAGCGTATAGAGGACAGGAGATTGAAATTACTTTTTTGCGACGCGGAGAAGGAAAGGAAATAACAGTTATCCCCAATGAGGAAGGGAAAATAGGCGTTGCCCTGGTGAGGACCGGCTTTCAGGTTTCACCCTGGTATCTTTCTTTGGGGGCTGGTATTCAAGCCGCCGGCCAAATGACTTTTGGCGTTATCTGGGGGCTTAGCGCGGCTTTGACTCAGGCCCTAAGGGGGGAAAGGGTGGCCGGGGTAGAGGTGGGAGGGCCAATTCGTATTGGCGGCTGGATGGTAGGATTTTTTGAGATGGGGGCTGTTCATTTTCTTTATTTTCTGTCTTTGATAAGCATTTCTTTGGCTATTTTTAACTTATTGCCCATACCGGCTTTAGATGGAGGCCGACTGCTCTTTTTGGGTATTGAAAAAGTCAGGAGAAAGCCAATGAATCCCAGAGCGGAACAAAAAATCAATACCGCCTTCTTTATACTTTTACTTACTTTACTCATTTTCGTCACTGTTAAAGATGTTATTAGATTATTCTAACGGTTTTTGTCCACGAGCCGCCCAAGTTTGTGGCGGGAAGTGGTTACGAAACCGTTACCCAGCACTCAGTGCTTTGAGCACTGAGTGCTGGGTGTAAGACCGA
>CAZUDS010000083.1:0-2271 GCA_964619425.1 uncultured Candidatus Saccharibacteria bacterium | reverse complement strand
CTTTATTGCCTCGCTTAATTAAAATCTGTAAACAACGCGACTAATTCCTACAAATTAAGAGTATAACACATATAACGCGGCCGCTGTATAGTTGTTATCAATAAAATATTCAGTTTCCGATACACAAGTACATAGGCGCTCACTTCGTTCGCGCCTATCCGTTGATTTACGCTGATAAGTAAGGTATTCCTTTTTAATCAGCGTCCATCAGCATTAAAAAGTTAATCAGCGTTATATCAGCGTATCGGAATTTTCAAATCCCGATATATTAACAATATGCCAAGAAGCCCACAAGAACAACAAATAAGAGTGAGGTTCGCTCCCTCACCGACCGGCTCTCTTCATATCGGTAGCGCCAGAACTGCTCTTTTTAACTTTCTTTTTGCTAAAAAACATCACGGTAGTTTTATTTTGAGAATTGAAGATACTGACCCCCAAAGATCAAAACCAATCTTTGAAAAAGACATTCTTGAAAGCTTGCAATGGTTGGGAATTCTCTGGGACGAAGGACCTTATAGGCAAAGCGAAAGGGGAGCTATTTACAAAAAATGTATTAAAAAGCTTATATCCGAAGATAAGGCATATCATTGTTTTTGCTCGCCAGAGGAATTAAAAAGTATGAAAGAATACCAAATTAGAATAGGTCAACCGCCCCGTTATTCTGGTAAGTGCCGCCAGTTGGATAGGGGAGAGGTTGAAAAGAAATTAATAAAAGGCACGCCAGCCATCATTAGACTCAAAGTTTTTCCAGAAAAAATAAAATTTGAAGACCTAATCCGAAAAGATTTAGAATTTGACGCTGACTTAATAGGGGACTTCCCCTTGGCTAAAAAGAGAGGAGAGGATTTTTTGCCCCTGTATAATTTTGCAGTTGTCTGTGATGATTTTGAAATGAAAATTTCTCATGTTATCAGGGGAGAAGACCACATTTCTAACACTCCGAAACAAATCTTACTTCAAAAAGCGCTGGGCTTTCCTCAACCAAAATATGCTCATCTGCCCCTGATTCTGGGTCCTGACAAAAGTAAGTTAAGCAAAAGACATGGAGCGGCATCAGTAACTGACTGCAGAAAACAAGGTTTTTTATCAGAGGCCTTAATTAATTTTATTGCCTTTTTGGGCTGGAGTCCGGGCGGAGAGCGAGAAATTTTTTCCTTGGCCTCTTTAGTTAAAGAATTTTCTTTAGAAAGAGTGCAAAAAGGGGGCGCCGTTTTTAATATTAAAAGATTGCATTTTCTTAATGGCTTCTATATCCGTCAAAAACCTCTTAATAAACTTACAGAACTTTGCCTACCCTATCTTATAAAGGCTGGACTTATTACAGAATTGATGGATGAATTCAGCGATAACAAAAATAAAAATGATAAAAGCCCGGAAACCTTTAAGTTATTTCAAGAGGGAAGACCTCAATTTAGAGTTAAAGAAACCGGTGAGATTATTGATTTTGCTTATCTGGAAAAAATTACTGGCCTCTACCAAGAAAGATTAAAGGAGTCCTCTGAAATTGTGAATTTAATTGACTTCTTTTTTAAAGAAAAGTTAGAATATGAAAAAAAGTTATTAATCTGGAAAGAAATGACCGATAAAGAATTAAAAACGACTTTAAAAAAGTTGGCTAAAATTTTATCAAAGATAAAGCCAGAGGACTGGAACAAAAATAATTTAGAACATATCTTAATGAAAGAGGCGGAGGCGCTATCCCCCGTATTACAGCCCCAAGGGAATACAAGCGCTCCGCCGGACAAGCAAGTCGGGTATTACAAGGTAAAAGATAGGGGATATTTACTCTGGCCGTTGAGGGTGGCTTTGACCGGCAAACAGGCCTCAGCTCCTCCTTTTGACATTGCTGAAGTTTTAGGTAAAGAAAAAACTCTTAAGAGAATCCGGGAGGCCTTAGGAAAACGGTAATCCCTGTTGATCGTTGTTCGGTATCGCAACCCATTCGTTAACTATTAATGATCGATATGCTCACGTGGAGAACAAAAACCGGGCTTTTCTTTTTAGGGTTTTTAATTTTAGCGCTTTTAATTTTAATCTTGTATTTGGCCTATTTATGGCAGGGTCTTGAGGATTTCAATTGGGAAAAAACAAAGCAGGGAGTCACGATTCTTTTGTCTTTTTTTGAACAAAAAAGGACTGAATTGCCTGAAGAGTTCAGAAAAGAAGTAGAAGAGATGAGAGGGGATTTAATGCGGCTTAATAGAATATTTTGGCAGAAAATTTGGCAGAGAATAACAGATGTTTTGGAAAATATTTGGCAAAGCATAACTG
>CAZUDS010000082.1:0-2383 GCA_964619425.1 uncultured Candidatus Saccharibacteria bacterium | reverse complement strand
CTTACAAATATACAAATATTTGTATATTTGTATTCATTCGTAATTCGTACACTTTGTGTTCAGAACCCGGCTTTGAACATTCCCAGCTTTGAGCGTTACAGGCGGCCTGTGGAAAAATTTTTGGCTCTAATTCTTTAGTTGTGCTAAAATTTAATAGGTGAGAGTCATCTTTATTCAAGAAGCAAAAATTATACCCAAAGCAAAAATTATACCCAAAATTTGTCAAAAAAGTTAAAAAAATGGTAAGATAATAAAAAAGGTCGGCCAGTTGAGAAAATATTAATACCTTTAATTACGAAATACAATAATCAGCGATAATCAGCGTCTATATCAGCGTAAATCAGCGGAAACTTTGTGCTGGATTAAGAGTGTGAATAGTTGTAATAGTCCTCTAATTTCTATTTCGTAATTCAAAGATTAACAATCCATTTTAATCATTTCGTTATGAATTGGTTAGATGGGACAAATGATGCAAATCATAAAACAAAAAAAACAACTTATTATCGTTTTGGCTGCGGGCTTAATCATCTTAATATTTGGGATTGTCTTGGGCTATATTTTGACAACCCCTTTTAGAGTGAATGAACTTAGAGACCCACAAGTGGCGCCTGAACAAAGAGGGGACCTGCCCCTTATTCCTGGTATTCCTGGAATAGACGAAGCATTAATTGACCCGGTGTTTAGCGTGACCGGCGTGGTTAAAAGTATTGAAAACCAAAAGATTGTCCTTGAATTATTACAAGGGGATTTTCACCCTGATTTTGTGCCGAACATTTTGACAATCTTGCCAGATAAGCAAGCGCGTATTTTTAGAACTGAACGAATAGCAGTGGCGGAAATAGCGGTTGGCAAAACAATAATTGCTAGTTCAGGAGAAGATATGAAAGAGACGGTAAAAAACCAGGGAGAGTTTGTGGCTGATTTTATTGGAGTGGGTAGAATTGATGATTTTTTACCGGCCGGAGACCAGTTGGTTCCCGGGGAAGAACGGCTTGATATGGTTTTTGGCGTGGTTAAAAGTATTGAAAACCAGAAGATTGTTATTGAAGTTCAAAAGAATATTCTTCCTGATTTTGTGCCAAACATTTTAACAATTAGACCGGATAGACAAATACATATTATCAGAACTGAACAAACAACAATAGCAAAAATAGCGGTTGGTGAAACAATCGTTGCTGGTTCAGAGGAAGATATGAAGGAGGTGGTAAGAGACCGGGGAGAATTTGTGGCTGATCTTATTAGCATCGGGGACTTTGGATTTTGAATTTTGAATTTGATTTAGATTAAAATAAAGGGAAGCATTATGAAACCCGACCTCGTTGATAAGGTTAGGTTTCGTTGACTGTCTCATTGGCTAATGATGTGCAAACCTTGGAATCAGAAATAAGCTTTAAATGAGCGAGCAGTTGTGTTGTTGTGAACAGCTTGTGAGTAACGTCAATAAGGATCGGTCAAAAATTTCTCCTATCCAACTAATCTTAATAAAAACATTGAAATTAAAAATGTTGAAAAAACATAAAATCATTTTTATCGTTTTTATTGTTTTTTCCTTTCTCTTAGTGACCGGGGTAATATTCTCAGAAAGATTGGAAATCCATAGAAAGGCGGTCTTAAGACAAGAGCTCAAACAAAGCCCGCTGGGAACAATTGAGCCCCAAAATCCTTTTTTCAGTCAACCCTTGGAACAAAAAGAAATTCCTCAAGGAGCAATTCGGATAAAGGCCTCTTCAGAAAAGTTTCAGCCGGCTAAATTTAGGGTTAAAAGCGGCGAACTGGTCGTTCTTGTTTTAACTTCTATTGATAACAATCAACATTCACTATTTTTTGAAGACGAGGTTTTGGCAAGAGTAAATATTATTAGCGAAGGTAAAATTACTCGGGGGATTGTTTTTTTCGCTCCAGAAAGGCCGGGAGAATATAGATTTTTTGATAGTCAAGCCCTGCCTGAAACAAAGAAACAGGGGGTAATGATAGTTAGATAATTTGGCTAAATCCGGGTTAAAAAATATGTTAAATAGGGGACGATATTTAGTTTTTGGCGCTGTTTTTGTATTTTTGTTTTTTCTTCCTTTTGGGGCAGAGGGCGCTTTTTCCTGTGACATTGGCGACTTAGCTACTGTCTGCTATGTGAACACTGTCAAGACCTTAGCCGACAACGAAGTTGTTTCTGGTTCTGGCAACATTGTTATTCAAAATGGAGGCAATCTAACCACTGCTTTGGCGCCTCAGTCCTTCACCATTAATATTGATGGTGATTTTATTATTGAACATGGAGGCAGGATAACCGGAAATTTGACTCTGCTGGAATCCGCTAATCTTGATATCCGGGCCGGAGGCAGAATTGATGTTAATTTCAGGGGTGATGCTGGCGGCTGCGGTACTG
>CAZUDS010000081.1:0-2521 GCA_964619425.1 uncultured Candidatus Saccharibacteria bacterium | reverse complement strand
ATTTCCAATTTCCAATTTCCAATTTCCAAACAAATTCCAAATTCCAAATTCCAAAACCCAAAAGGCAAAATCATAGCAATAGAAATAATTCCTGAACTTATGGAGTTCGGGAAAGAGAATATGGCCAAATATAGCTTTATAGAAAAGGGGATTGTTGAATTCATTTGCGCTGACGGGTCAAAAGGTTATATAAAAGAAGCGCCTTTTGATAAGATTTTATGCTCTGCTGCCTTAGAAGATGAAATACCCCAAACCTGGAAAGAGCAATTAAAAATAGGAGGTAGAATCGTTACTCCTATTGCCTCCTCAATCTGGCTTTTCATTAAAAAATCAGAAAAAGAATTTGAGAAACAAGAGTACCCTGGTTTTATTTTTGTACCCCTGATTCAAAGATCTTTCTAAATCCGTGACAAAATTTCTAAAATATGCTATAAGGATAGTCGTCCCCTACCCAGAGGCCTGACTAATAATCAGTATTCCGGGGAGGGGTTGAGGAAAGTTCTTTGAAAACTTAACCCCTTGTGTCCATAAGACCTGATCTTGACTGAAGGCAGGCAGGAAAGATGAGAAAGGAGGAAAACGAAAATAACGGTTCTAAAGAAAAGAGCGATCGGTCCTTAACTAGCAAGAAAGCTGGCCCTAAAACAAAAAAGGAAGAGAGGGAGACGATATGGCTAGGTTAATAGACGTTCAGGCACGGATGGAATCGGGCTCTATTTCAGTTTTTCCACCTGTTGAGATGCGAAGGGTGCTCACCTTGGCAGGCGCGAACGGGAAAGACCCGGTTTCTGAACTGGTGTTCAAATCCCAAGATAAAGAGGGAAGGATGCACCGTTTCACCCTCCGCCAAGAAAGGGAGGGAGGATGGACCACGCACGGGAGAGGAATCTCATGAATCCTTCGTAGTGGCCTAAACCCTCGTGTCGTAAGGTGAGCAAGGGTAAAATCAATCCCCAAAGGAGGGGGAGAATAAAAAGCCGAGCCGGGGAGTGGCGCATTCGCTCCCTGGCTTTTTTCTTAGATGTTCGAAGCCGGGATCTGAACATCTAAATGTGAGCCAAAAAAGAGAGGGCTACTAAGGGCAGCCCTTTATCTCAAATTTCGGGGCACCCGGGTTTGAACCGGGACTCAGACGCACCCCATGCGCCTATGTTAGCCAATTACACCATGCCCCGTTATTTTCTTTTTGAAAGTGTTTTAATACATCGCGTGCAAGCCAAAACTCTTTTGCCGCGAAATTTTCGGAAGACCTCTTTTTTCACATCAAAAGGAACACAGACCCTTTGCAGATTAGGGAATTGCCTTCTCTTGACCGTCGGATTATATTTACCTCTCAACTTTTTCCTTCTATAAACCGATTGTCTTTTTTTGCCACAGATGGTACATAGATGAGCCATATTAAAGTCACTTAATGGAGCCTGCCTGCTGACAGGTAGGCAGTGAATTTAGTGAGTATTACGCCCTGCATCCCCGACTCTTTTATAAAAAGGGATAGGGTGGTGCCGAGATGATATTTATCTTAGCAAAAATTTTTATTTTTGTAAAATGTGAATATTAAAATTGGACTTTAAGCATATTTCGCAATGTTAACAAAGAAGAAATCTTAAAGAAGAAATTTTAGAGAAAACTTGTAAAGAGGGTTTCTGGAAAGAGGATTTCTTTTAATCTTATAGATTTTATGCTATATCTATATTGTTATGGTAGATTTTTTATTTCCCCTTGCGATTTTGCTTCTTTCTGTCGTGACTCATGAGGTTTCTCATGGGTTGATGGCAAATTATCTTGGCGACCCGACAGCAAAATATGCTGGTCGGCTGAGCTTAAATCCTTTGCGGCATTTAGACCCCATTGGTTCTGTTTTGGTGCCGGGATTTTTGATTTTGACGGGATTACCCGTTTTTGGTTGGGCAAAGCCAGTACCAATCAATCCCTATAATTTTCGTGACCAGAAATATGGTTCAGCTAAAGTAGCCATAGCTGGATCAGGAGCAAACCTTTTTTTAGCTACGATTTTTGGCTTCTTTAGCCGTCTTTTGCCTTTAGAAGAAACAATTAAAGCCGGAATTACCACTGCATTTTTTGAAAGGCAGACAGAAGTTCTATCTGATTTGCTTCAGACTTCTTTTATTGCGCCGATTTTTCTTATTTTTAGTTTAATTGTTTTTACAAATATACTTTTAGCAATATTTAATTTAATCCCCATTCCGCCATTAGATGGTTCGCATATTTTGTTTACTTTTTTACCTTATTCAATGGAGCACCTAAAAATCACTTTAAGCCAGTATGGATTTTTTATTCTGATTTTGTTTATCTTTCTCGGCGGCTTCAGAATCCTTAGCCCCATAATTTCTGGCCTCTATTTTTTGATTACTGGTCAACATTTCGTGTTGTAAGTTATTGACATTAGAAAAATCATTTGCTAAAATCCTAAATTACCCCAGCACTAAATTTTGTCAGATTGTCTATAAATTACAAATGATTTACAAATATACTGATTAAATGGCTACAAATTACAAATGTG
>CAZUDS010000080.1:0-2574 GCA_964619425.1 uncultured Candidatus Saccharibacteria bacterium | reverse complement strand
GCGACTATCGGTACCTGAAAACTTTTATTGCCGAGCAAAGTGTAAACAACGCTCGAATTTCTTACAAATTAAATTATAATCTTTTTGTCATATAGGTATCTTGTAATCGGTAGCCCAATTTCCGCCAATATTCCCTGACTCCAGTTCCAGAGATACTGACAATTTTTCTCAGGCCAAATTCTTCTTTGGCAATTTTTTCCGCTTCTTTAATTAATTTTTTACCTAGGCCTTTGTGTTGAGGTGATATCAACGAGGAGAGATTTTCTTGGAAAGCAATAGGAAGAAGTTGACCATAAGTATGAAGTTCCCGGATTAAAGCTGACCCTTTCAACACCGGAAAAATGCACCGAGAATGATTTTCGGGGCATTGAGGAGGAATACGAAGCCTGAGCAGGCTATAAAGTTTTTCCTGGTTTTTATCCTCAAAACTTAGAAATATCTCCCTGCCATCAGAGGCCTCATAATCTTTTCTGAAAAGATAGAACTTTTCTTTAGGATTATAACTTTCTCTAACCTCTCTGCATCTTATACACTTACATTTCCAACCCTCTTTTTCAGCTTCTTTATTAATGATTTGGCCTAGATTAGAAATTTTAGTTGGTCCAAGAACAATTTTCTGGGCCGGAATGTCTCTTAGTATCCTTTGAACCCGGCACCAAACAGGAATTTTCTTTTTAATTTTCTTTAAAAGCTCAATTAATTCCCTTTCTTGATAGGGTTGGTATTTCCCTTTTTTGAACCATTGATACAAAGGGGCCTCTTTTAAGATAGAACAAGGATAGATTTTTAAAAGGTCTGGCTGAAAATCAGGATTAGAAAAGAGTTCTTCAAACATTTTTTCATCACACCTTAAATCAGCCCCGGGCAGATTTGGCATCATCTGATAGCAGATTTTAAAGCCGGCATCTTTTAAGAGCCCTGTCGCCTTAATTGTCGCTTCAACTTTATGGCCTCGGTTATTCAAGTCCAAGACATCATCATAAATACTCTGAACTCCTAATTCTACTCTGGTTACGTCTAACTTTCTCAACCATTTTATTTCTTTTTCATTAATAAAGTCCGGCCTCGTCTCAATGGTAATGCCTATAATTCGATGCTTTGTTTTTTCATTTTCCTTTTGTAAATCTATTAAATTCCGAGGCCTTGTCTTTAATCTCAAATCTTTAATCTTAAATCTTGAATCTTTTTTACATTCATTAGCCGCCCTAAAACACTCTTTGACGAACCAGGTTTGATATCTTTTTGGATAATAACTCCAGGTCCCGCCGATAATCCGTAATTCAATTTTATCAGTAGGATGGCCAATATCCTCTAAGGCCTTGATCCGCGATTGCGTTTGTTTGTAAGGGTCAAATTTATTTAAAATCGCTCGCATTACAGCGGGCTCAGATTTCAAATAGCTTTTGGGAATTCCTTTTTCAAGGGGGCAATAGAGGCAATTGCCGGGACAGGGATAGGACTTTGTTAAAACAGAAACTACTACTATTCCAGAAAGTGAACGGATTTTTCTTATTCTCAAAAGATATTCTATATCTTTTTGGAATGAGATCATTTTCTTTTTGACTAATTCGTGATATGTTTTAAGTAATGCAGAGTTTGCGGGGCAGGGAACGCCAAATTTTTTTGCTGCTTTTCTTTTGAGCAAAGATAAAATCTCAGACGTCTTTGCTTCGCTTTTTCTTAGTTCTTCAATAATGAATATTTTTTCATTCATATGAAAGAAGAGTATGCAAAATATTTATTAGACAAGACCTGTCAAGATTATAACTTAATTTCAGAGCAATTTTCAAGGAGCCGTCATTTTACTTGGGACATAGAGCCATTAGCAAAATATGTAACTCCCGAAGAAAAGGTCTTAGATTTGGGTTGTGGCAATGGCCGGTTATTGGAGATATTGAAGAATAAAGAAATAGATTATTTCGGCATTGATATTTCTGAAAAATTAATTGAGATGACTAAGGAAAAATATCCGGGAGCAAAATTCCAGAGAGCCGATGTTTTCAATCTGCCTTTTGCCAATAATTTTTTTGATAAAATTTATGCTATCCGTATTTTCCATCATATTCCTTCTCAAAAACTGCGATTACAATTCTTAAAAGAAGCAAGGCGAGTGTTGAAGCCAGGAGGTTTTTTAATTTTAACTGTCTGGAATGTTTGGAGTCCAAAATACAGAAAAAATCTATTAGGGCTGATAAAATATGGGTTCTTAAAAGTCATCGGTAGGACTCGGTTAGATTTTAAGGATGCTTTCATTCCCTGGGGACTGACCGAAGGCAGGGTCTTGCGTTATTTCCATTTTTTTACTAAAAGAGAATTAAGAAAAATATTCCAAAAAAGTGATTTTAAGATAAAAAAGATTTGGACTTTTGCAAAATTTGGCCATTCAGATATTTATTTAATAGCTAAGTCCAGGCCCCTATAGCTTAATTGGAAAAAGCACAACCCTCCGGAGGTTGGGATCTCAGTTCAAGTCAGAGTAGGGGCATAATAAAAGGGGGTGAAATTGAATTGAGGATGTGGAGCACATAGGCGAAAATTTCTGAAAGAAATTTTCGCACTATTCCGCCCTAACCC
>CAZUDS010000079.1:0-2585 GCA_964619425.1 uncultured Candidatus Saccharibacteria bacterium | reverse complement strand
CGCTTGGTCGCACACCGAGCGTGGGAGGAACAAAGGGGAGCATGAGTTACCGCACACACACGGTATCACATCGCTCCTCATCTTTCTCGAGTTCATTTCAAACAAATGAAGTGAGTTCGAAAAAGATGGAAATTGGCTAAAGTATATATGCGCTCGCTTCGTTCGCGCCTATACGCGGATTTACGCTGATTTAGAATTATCCGCTCTCTACCCCCTACCTTCTACCCTCTAAAGCAGAAGACAGGGTTTCTTCGTCAGCGTATTCAAGTTCGCCTCCAATGGGCAAGCCCCGGCCCAGGGAGGTGATTTTTTTGTTAAGGGGCTTTAAGAATCGTTCCAAGTATAAACGGGTGGCTTCGCCTTCCGTGGTCGGGTTAATAGCAATTAAAATTTCCTTAAAATCAGCATCTAAAAGGCCAAATTTTTGAGGACTCTTAATTCTTTCTTTTAGTTCTGTAAGTCGCAGTTGTTTAAGGTTTTCTTTTCTTAGTCCTGAGACCAGGTCTCCTAAAACAAAATAGAGACCTTTGTATTTTTTGGTTTTTTCTAAAGAGACCAAGTCGGTCTCTTTTTCTACTATGCAAAACAGGGTTCTGTCGCGACTGGGATTTTGGCAGATTTCGCAGAGTTTTTCTTGTTTTCCTTGCGGTTCAAAGGGCTTAAAACAAAAGCCGCAAGTTTTATTTCTTTTTCTTAAGTTTACAAGGGACTGCAGAAAACTATTAAAGTCCTTTTGAGGCATTTTTATAAGATATAAAACAAAACGGGTAGCTGTTCTTGGACCCACTGTGGGAAAGTCAGAAAATTTATCAATTAAATTTTGGATTGATGAAGAAAACACGGATGCCTCTATGAATTACGGATTACGAATGCTTTACAAATTACAAATTTTTACAAATATACAAATTTTATATATTTATTCACATTTGTAATTTGTAGACAAAAAACGAACATTTATGCCAACATTTTTAGCCAATTTCTTCAACCCCCTGTCCCGCCATTTCTTCACTTCCCATCTCTTGTTCTTCATAGTTCTCAAAGCTTACCAGTGACTCGTTAAAATAGAGTTTTCTTTTACCGACAGGACCGTTTCTATGTTTTGCCACAATAATTTCAGCAATATTTGGTTGGGCTTCTTGACTATATCTATCGGGCCGATTGATAAACATTACAACATCGCTATCTTGCTCTAAACTCCCGGATTCGCGAAGGTCGGCTAAGCGGGGAATGGGAGGTTGTCTTTGCTCAACTGCCCTTGACAATTGTGAGAGGGCTAAAACAGGTATCCTGAATTCCCTAGCCATATCTTTAAGGGAACGAGAAATCCTTGTTATTTGTTGGACCATGCCCTCTTGAGGGTTGGCGGGTTGGAGAAGTTGTAGATAATCAACAATGATTAGACCTAGATCCTGTTCTGCCTTAAGCCTTCTTGACATTGCTTTTAATTGTAGAACAGTGGGCGAAGGGGCGTCATCAATAAAAATTGGCGCTTCGCTTAAAATTCCCAGGGCATTATTAATAGCATCAAAATCATTTGGCTTGCCTGTTCGGGAAAGGCGGCCGGTTCTAATTTTCCAGAGATCAATTCGGCTTTGGGAGGCGATTAAACGGTCGGTTACTTGTTCAGCAGACATTTCTAAACTAAAGATGCCGACTGGTCGTTTCTCGTGGACAGCAATATGACGAGCAATATTAAGAGCCAAAGAGCTTTTTCCAAAAGAAGGTCGGGAGGCCAGAATAATAAGATCAGATCCTTGCAGGCCAGCTAAGAGATTATCTAAAGCAGGAAAGCCGGTGGGCAGTCCAGATAGCAGGCCAGATTTACCATCAACAAGCTTGGCGATTCTGTCCCAAGCGGACTCAAGCATTGATTTTAGAGGAGTGAATCTTTGGTTAATGCCTTTTTGGGTGATATTAAAAATTCTTTTCTCTGCCCTGTCTAAAACCTGCTCAATATTTTCTGCTTCTTCATAGCCCAACCTCCCAATATCATAACTAGCTTCAATTAGGTCGCGCAAAACCCTTTTTTTCTGAACAATTTGAGCATAGGCAGAAACATTACTGGCCGTAGGTACGGAATTGACAAGTTCTGTAAGATAGCCATAGCCGCCAATTTCTTCTAAAAGTTTTTTTTCTTCAAGCCGAGCCGCCAGTGTTTTAATGTCAATCGGTGTTTTTCTTTCAGCAAGCTCTGCCATTGCTTGATAAATCTGCTGATGATTGGTTTTATAAAAGTCGCGAGATTGCAAAAAGTCAATTACTTTCCAAATTGCCTCTCCGTCAAGCATTAAAGAGCCCAAAAGGCATTGCTCTGAATCAATGCTTTGAGGAGGCAATCTTTCCGGCAACTGAGAATTTTGATTAAAGTCCTTAGTCATTAATTCCATTTTATCTTTAATTAAATCCTCTTGCAAGCCCTTGTGTTAGAAAACGTAGACTGTTCGAAGCCGGGATCTGAACATTGACATCAAGTTTTTCTGGAAAAAATCTCAAATCTTTGCTACAATATTATTAAAATATGGCTAATTTAGTGTATTTCTTAACCGTATCAAAGTATTTTTTGTGGCGGGGCTTAAACAGTCGGC
>CAZUDS010000078.1:0-2589 GCA_964619425.1 uncultured Candidatus Saccharibacteria bacterium | reverse complement strand
GAACTTTGTTAACTCCTTGCGGCACAGAGGGTGAATAACCCCGAGCGAGCGAAGCGAGCGAGTGTGCCGCCTTTGTCTTGCCTGGCAAAATTAGGGCGGAATAGTGCGAAAATTTCTTTCAGAAATTTTCGCCTATGTGCATCTATCTTACAGGACACCGTTTTAAGTTGAGAAATAAATGGTCTGGCGCCTTCAATCATCTTTTTCTATTTTTTGTATTTTTTATTAATATCTCCTTTTCTTTTACGGAATTTTTGAACGGTGGTTATCGTTTTTATTTTTATCATTTTTGACTTTGACTAAACAGATCATTCAAAATCCTATTGCGGCGCTGGGAATTGCACCCAGGTCTCCAGGTTATGCTTACCACTACGGTTTACACCGCCTCTTTCTTTGAAAGGGTTTGTGGTCTGGACTATACCTTTCCCCCGCCACTTTATGAAGGGGGACCCGCCATCTAGTCTCTACACCTTCTCAATATTTTGGAAAATACTGAGCTTGGCTCGGTGTTATCCACTCTTTTAGGGCCGGATTTCACCGAGTTTGACGGGAGTCCATCAGTCATTGCTAACTAATGAGCCCATTAGAAAACCAGATAGGCACTCGCTTCGCTCGCGCGCTATCTCCTTTCAGGTAGCCCTTTTTGACAAAAGGGCTGGGTCCTAGACCCGTTCGTCCCGAACGGGACGGACTAGGGTCCTAGACCCGTTCGTCCCGAACGGGACGGACTAGGGTCGTCTCTCTATCTTTATGCCTATCTGGTCCAGCTCTTTAGCCCGAAGGGTAAAGGGCTGTCGGGATTTCAATTTATTGAAATCCCGAGACGATCAAAATAGCTAAGCCTGGCAAGATACTACTTCTCTACGCCGCAATATTAGTTTAACCTTTTTGAAAATAAATGCAAGACGATTCCTCCATGCTTAGGTATTCAACCCCTAAACATTTCAAAAGAGAAAACTTTTGCTTGCAAAAAACAAAAAATTATCTATAATGAAAATGAAAGATATAAAATTAAAAATGATAAAGGCATGAAAGACTCAAAGCCAAAAAGAACAATAAAAGTCCTTCTTGGCTGGCTGCTTCTGGCGGTTGGTATCTTTATCATTGGCTGGGGGCTTTTTTCTTCTTATCAAATTTTCACAGGAAAAACTTCAGCCCCAGAAATCTTTAAGGTCCAAACAGAAACAGAGATAGTCAAGCCAGAAAAAGTCCTTCCCTCTGAAGAACAAATAAAGGGCTTATTGCAGGAGCAATTAAAAGAAATGCTGCCAACTGACTTTACTCCTATGCTCTTTAATCTAATTAGCTGGTCAATCTTTGTTGGCCTGCTCATTTTTGGCGGCTCTAAAATCGGTCTTTTAGGTATTCGGTTAATAAGGTAACTGATTTTGTCCGTGAAGGCAAGCCGAAGGCGCAGCCTTCACGGTTACAAAATCGTTACCCAGCACTCAACGCCTTGAGTGCTGGGTAACAAGTCGCTCTAACATGAAAAAAAACATCCATCCAAAATATTATCCCGAAGCAAAGGTTAGGTGTGCCTGCGGCAATACTTTTACGATTGGCTCTACCAAAGAATACATCGAAATTGAAATTTGCTCAAAATGCCATCCTTTTTATACTGGCCAGGAAAAAATCATTGACACTATGGGCAGGGTGGAAAGATTTAAGAAGAGATTAGCAAAAAAGAGGAACTAAAAAAAGAAAAAGAGATAAAAATTTATGAATAACTTTGAATCAGTCATTATGGAGATTAGAGCTGGCACGGGTGGTGAGGAAGCCGCTCTTTTTGCTGCCGATCTTTTTAGGATGTACTCTAAATATGCTGCCTCCCAAAATTGGCGTCAGAAGGTTCTGGACTCAAGACCAAC
Source organism: uncultured Candidatus Saccharibacteria bacterium (assembly GCA_964619425.1). Lineage (GTDB taxonomy): Bacteria > Patescibacteriota > Minisyncoccia > Minisyncoccales > CAZUDS01 > CAZUDS01. The sequence goes on along the minus strand of CAZUDS010000078.1, from coordinate 721 downwards.
AGAATTAGCGGGTTTCAAAGAAATTATTTTTGAATTTTCTAATAGCAATGCTTTCTCTAAAATGAAATATGAGGGAGGTGTTCATAGGGTCCAACGAATTCCAAAGACCGAAAAGTCAGGCAGAATTCACACTTCAACAGCTACTGTTGCTGTTTTGGCAAAACCAAAAAGAGCAGAAATCAAAATAAATCCCCAAGACCTCAAAATTGATTTTTATCGGGCTTCGGGTCCCGGTGGTCAATATGTAAACAAAAGAGAAACGGCTGTCAGAATTACCCATCTGCCATCAGGTATTGTAGTTACTTCCCAAACCGAAAGAAATCAATTACAGAACAAAGAAAATGCTATGGCAATTTTGGAAGCCAAGATTTTAGAAAGAAAAGAAATGGCAGAAATGGAAAAACTTAGTGAAGAAAGAAAAGCCCAAATAAAATGGGCTAAAAGAGCAGAAAAAATCAAAACCTATAATTTCCCCCAAGATAGAGTCACTGACCACCGCATCAAAAAGAGTTTTCACGACATCGAAAGAATTATGGATGGAAAATTGGAACCACTCCTCAAAGCCCTATCCAAGAATGGCACATAGGCACTCGGTCGCTTTGCTCCCTCGTGCGCTATTCCGCCCTAATTTTGCGAGATTTATTCTTGGCGAGGCATTTCGGTTGCCTTTGGCAACCTCAAGCCCTATTCGGGCACTGCCTCGCAAGCATTGAACAAAGAA
>CAZUDS010000077.1:0-2633 GCA_964619425.1 uncultured Candidatus Saccharibacteria bacterium | reverse complement strand
ATCGGAAAATCTGAAAAATCTGCGTCCTTCGGACTTGATTTTTCAGTTTCCGATACAATAAAAAATGTCTGCTCCCGCAGACAGAAATAGGCAAAACTTGAACTCTCTAATTAATTCAATGCCTCGATGGGATTTATCTGCCCTATTAGATAATTTCGTCTCTAATAAAGCGGACCCACTGTCTACGGCTCTTCCGGTCTGACTGTTCAGATCCCGGCTTCGAACACGACTCGCTACTTTCATTCTAAGCCCTTTTTGAATTTTTGGCAAGAAGTCCAGAACCCAACCTCAGGATTCCGATCTCGGACACTCTGACTATCAACTCGGGAACAGTTCTCGTCAACGAGAACTGTTCCCGCTGGGTTTTCCCTTAGCACTCATTTAGTAATCCATGGAAGGGGTTGACTGTTCTGACATTACACCCTTCTTTTGATCGGCTGGAAGTTCAGCCACTACAACTTCTGTTGTAAGAAACATACCTGCTGCTGAAGCAGCATTCTCTATAGTAGCTTTCACTACCTTGGTAGGATCAACAATGCCCGATCGCATTAAATCTTCAAATTTCAGGGTCTCAGCATTAAAGCCAAAACTATCTTTTCCTTCTTTTATTCTCTGGACCACGACCGAAGCATCAACGCCAGCATTTTGGGCAATCTGTCTAACAGGTTGCTCCAGGGCTCGTTTAAGAATGTTAATACCGGTCTTCTCGTCTTGCTCTAAAAATTTTTCACCCCTCTCGTTTTCTTTCTCTAATTCTTCTAAAACTTCAACAGCCCGCAAAAGTGAAACACCGCCGCCCGGCACAATACCTTCTTCAACAGCCGCCCGAGCAGCAGATAAGGCATCTTCTATTTTGTGCTGACGAGCTTTTTGCTCAACTTCAGTCGCTGCTCCCACTTTAATGACAGCTACCCCTCCCACTAATTTTGCCAATCTTTCTTGTAACTTTTCTTTATCAAATCCAGAGGTTGTCTTTTCAATCTCTCTTTTAATTTGGGTGATTCTCTTTTCAATTTCTTCCTTATCTCCCCTACCTTCAATAATGGTCGTTGCTTCTTTGGTTACCACCACCTTTCTTGCCTTACCAAGCAAATTAAGTTCAATGTTTTCTAATTTCAAACCCATCTCTTCTGAGACCACCTGACCGCCAGTGACCACGGCAATATCCTGAAGCATTTCTTTTCTTCTGTCGCCAAAGCCAGGCGCTTTCACTGCCAAAGTATTAAAAATGCCCCGCAATTTGTTGACTACCAAAGTAGCTAAAGCATCGCCCTCAATATCTTCAGCAATAATAACTAATTCTTTTTTACCGGCCTGAACGAGTTTCTCCATTACAGGTAAGATTTCATTAAGAGAAGAAATTTTTCTATCAGAAATAAGAATTTTTGGTTCCTCAAAAACTGCTTCCATTCTTTCTGTATCAGTTACCATATAAGGAGAGATGTAGCCGCGGTCAAACTGCAAACCCTTGACGATTTCTTTTTGGAGGCCAAAGCTCTTTGATTCTTCAACCGTAATTATTCCATCTTTACCAACCTCTTCCATAATCTCAGAGATTAATCTGCCTACTTCTGGATCTTCAGCCGAAATTGTTGCTACCTGGACTACCTCCTCTTTTTGGGCAACCCGGGAGAGTTTTTTCAAGAACTCTGTTACTTTTTTCGTTCCCAATCTAATGCCTCTTTTCAGGGCCAAAGGGTTAGCTCCGGCCGTCACGTTCTTTAAGCCCTCTCCAATAATTGCTTGTGCTAGAAGAACGGCAGTAGTCGTGCCATCGCCAGCTGTGTCATTGGTCTTTTCTGCCACCTCTTTAATAATTTCTGCTCCCAAATTCTCTATTTTGTCTTCTAATTCAATCTCTTTAGCAATGGTTACGCCATCATTAGTAATCGTGGGCACACCAAAACCCTTGTCCAAAACGACATTACGTCCTTTAGGGCCTAGGGTAATTTTTACAGCATTGGCTAATTTGTCAACGCCTACTTTTAATTTTTTCCGAGCTTGTTCTTCGTATTGAATTTGTTTGGGCATGTTAGAGCGACTTGATACCCAGCACTCAGAACACTGAGTGCTGGATATCTTAGTCGGTCTTACACCCAGCACTCAGAACACTGAGTGCTGGGTAACGATTTTCTAACAACCCAACACTCAACGGCTTGAGTGCTGGGTTGAGAAAATCAGTTATTCTAAAACTGCAAGGACATCCTCCTCTTTTGCGATAAGGTATTCCTTGTCATCGACTTTTATTTCTGTGGGCCCATATTTGGTAAATAAAACTTTTTGGCCTGGTTTTATTCCTAAAGGAACAATCTTGCCCGAGGCCAATTTCTTGCCCGGACCCACGGCAATCACTTTCCCTTGTTCGGGCTTATCCTTCTCAACAGTATCTGGTAATAAAATCCCTGTTTTGGTTTTTTCCTCTTGTTTTAAGGGTTTAATGAGAATGTGATCTGATAAGGGTTTTATTTTCATGAAATCCGACGCTAATACGCTAATTGATGCGAATGACGCTAATAAAATTCGCGATATTCGCATGTCATTCGCGTATTGGCGTCGCTTTATGCGTGTGCCTATTCGCTAAGGCATTCGCATACTGACATTCGCGTATTGGCGTCGCTTTATGCGTGTGCCTA
>CAZUDS010000076.1:0-2696 GCA_964619425.1 uncultured Candidatus Saccharibacteria bacterium | reverse complement strand
CTTTGGCAACCTCAAGCCCTATTCGGGCACTGCCTCGCAAGCATTGAACAAAGAACTTTTTTGCTTGAACATTCTTCTCAAATAGGAGAGCAAAATTAGAGCGGGCTTAATCGGAAAATCTGAAAAATCTACGTCCTTCGGACTTGATTTTTCAGTTTCCGATATAAAAATCTAACTACTCGCTTCCTGTTTGACGTTGGTAATTTTCTTAACTCAGTGAAATCGAATCTGAACGGTTGTCACAAAAAATACACAACAAAATACACGGGTGCAACCCGTGTATTTTGTATATATCGGAATTTGAAAATTCCGATACGCTGATATAACGCTGATTAACTTTTTAACGCTGATAGACGCTGATTAAAAAGGAATACCTTACTTATCAGCGTAAATCCGCGTATATGCGTAAACGAAGTGAGTGCATATGTGCTGATTAGTCAGGTCTTTTCACGATCACGAAATTTTTTGATAGACGAATTATTATCTGGGGATGAAAATTCTACCCTCGCAATCTCTAGTCATAGTACCATGATCAATAAAAACTTGAAGACAATTAATTCGTTTAACCACCTGGTTACCATACCAAGCAAATCTTGGGTTAGCCCAGTTTCCACCGGCAAAATATTGAAGAGCAGCCCGACGTTCATTGGTCTGACCGCCTAAATCCCTTAAATAAAGGGCTGAAGCCAAAAAAGAATGACGAATATCCCAAGGGTTGGGAATTCCTTCAACAAATGGTTCTAAGATATGCCGTCGATTCATCCAGGTTGAAGGAATGAATTGAGCCGGGCCCATTGCCCCACCCCAACCAACAGCCATTGGACAGGAGACCAAGGTCTTATAAGGGTCGCGTCCTAACTCCCGAGTAATTTCTAAAAAAGGAGGAACGTCCCGAGTAGGATGCATAATCCTATTCTTGGCAGGAGGACGAGGTAGATAGCACTGACCAACATTTCTCCCTAAAGCCGATTCTTGAGTAATGATGGCTAATAAAAAGGCCGGTCTTATGCCAGTTTGTTGTTCCTGAACCCACTTGGCTAAGTCCAGGGCCTCGCCAAAGGTTGGCGCCTCAGGCACTCCAATTAATTCAAAAAGCCGGGCTCTAACTTCAGCTACTCTTCTTCCCACCTTTTCTTTCCCTCTAAGATATTTTTGGTATTCTGCTTCGGTTAATCTTAAAAAACGTTCCTGCTCTCTTTTGGTCCTCTCTCCCTCTGCTTTTTGAAGGGCCTGAATAGCCGCTATTCTCTGAAGATCACCTTTCTCACTGCTTAAAGCTTGCTTTTGATTTTCAAGATATAGTTTTAATCCTTTAATATCTTCCAAAAATTCACGGTTTTTATGAGTTAGGGCTTCAAAGGCAACTAAATTATTAAAAAAATCAGATAACTCTGCCCCGGAGAGTAAAATTTCAACCAAAGACCTCTGGTCTTCTTGGTAAATAAGCTGTAAAACATTAGTTAATTGATCTTTTGAGTCCTCAATTTTTAAGGAGGTTCTGGTAATTGAGGATTCAGTGTCTTTTATTTGATGACTCAAATCTTTTATCATTACATTACCTTGATGAATTTGCAGGTCTAATTTTCTGATTTTACTTCTTGAAATAGAGATTCGATTTCGCAAAGTTCTTTTTTCCTGTTCGGTTTTTGTAATATCTGCCTCATATTGAGCAATTTGCTTTTCTAATTGCCTCAGTTCTTCTTTAAGGGCTTGACGTTCTTGCAAAGGAGTCCGGGCCAAACCCTGAAAGTTTGGCAAAGCAAAAACCAAAACTAAAATAACGATAAGAAATTTGTAGAAATTTGCTTCGCGAAATTTGTAGAAATTCATTGTTAGCTTCTACCCCGCTACTCATAGATTATGTATTAAGGTGAACTTAACTACGGTAATTATGAATAACAGGGTTTTATTAATTTCTATAAGTTTCAATAAGTTTCTATCGAATTTATTCTTTTTCCTCCTTACCCTCCATAGCTTTAGCAACGGAGGGTTTTTTCTCCCCCACCTTCTCTACTTCCTTGACCTTTTCTTCAATCGGCTTTTCTAATTCCTCCTCTACTTTTTCGGGCGGCAGAACTTGGGCTATAATTTCTTCAGGCGTTCTCAAAATCTTTACCTTATCTCCTACTGATAAATCTTTAACCAGTATATAGTCCTCAAAGGCCTTAAGGATTGAGAGATCAACTTTAATCTCGTGGGGCAAATCCTGGGGTAAGGCCTCAACCTCTATTTCAGAAATATTTTTTACCAATGTCCCTCCTAATTCCTTCACTGCCGGAGCCATACCCTCAAACAAAAGAGGTACTTTTACTTCTGTCTTTTCTGTTAAAATAGGTTGGTAAAAATCAATATGTAAAAATGTACCAGAAAGAGGGTCTTTTTGGGACTGATGAATTAAAACTTGAAAATTCTCCTTACCAATCTTTAAAGAAATTAAAGAGCTTTCTCCGGCCTCTTGATAAACTTTCTCAAAGTCCTTTTCATCCAATTCTAAGGGCTGGGCTGTTTTTATTTTTGGCCCATACAAAACTGCGGGCAAAATACCCTTCTTCCTTAATTTTCTTACTCTTTTCCCAAACTCTTTTCGAGTTCTGGCTGAAAGTGAAATCATATATAATAATTTGTAGGAATTAGACGCGTTGTTTATAGTTCTTTAGAAGGAAAATTCTAAGTTCTAAACGAATCCCAACAATGAA
>CAZUDS010000075.1:0-2765 GCA_964619425.1 uncultured Candidatus Saccharibacteria bacterium | reverse complement strand
TTTGAGCACTGAGTGCTGGGTGTAAGACCGACTAAATTCCCCAGCACTCAGTGCTCTGAGCGCTGGGTCATTAAGTCGCTCTAACATGCGCCAGTCACAGCTTTTCGCTAAAACAAAAAAAGAAGCGCTTAAAGATGAAAAAAGCATTAATGCTCAATTTTTAATTAGAGCTGGTTTTGTTTATAAAGAAATGGCTGGAGTTTATACTTTTTTGCCGTTAGGGTTAAGGGTCTTACGAAAAATAGAAAATATTATTCGTGATGAGATGAATAGGGCTGGGGGACAAGAATTATACCCCACAACCTTGCAAGACAAGGCCTCTTGGGAAAAGACAAACAGATGGGACAATAAAATAGTTGATAATTGGTTTAAGACAAAATTAAAGAATAATATAGAATTAGGGCTTGCCTTTACGCATGAAGAGCCATTAACGGCCTTAATGGCAAAACATCTCTCTTCCTATAAGGATTTGCCTGTTTATTTATATGAAATTTGCGCCATTTTTAGGAACGAGATGAGAGCCAAATCCGGGATTTTAAGGGGAAGAGAATATTATTGGAAAGCATTATATTCTTTTTCAAAGGATGAGCAGGAACATAGCAAATTTTATGAAAAAATGAAAGATGTTTATGAAAATATTTTTAAACAAGTTGGGCTAAAAGATAAAACTTATTTAACTTTTGCCTCGGGGGGAAGTTTTTCAAAATATTCGCATGAGTTTCAGACCCTTTGCCAGGCCGGAGAAGACATTATTTATTTAGATAAAGAAAAAAATATAGCGATTAATAAAAATATTTATACTGATAAAATTATAAAAGAATTAGGATTAAGAAAGGAAAAATTGATTAAGGAAAAAGCCATTGAGATTGGCAATATATTTTCCCTGGGCTATAAGTTTTCTGAACCACTGGGATTAAAATATAGAGATAAAAACGGGCAGGAAAAATTTGTTTATATGGGCTCTTATGGAATTGGACTAACAAGATTAATGGGAACTATTGTTGAGATTCATCACGATGACAAGGGGATCATTTGGCCAAAATCAGTGGCGCCGTTTGACATCCATCTTATTTTATTAGGAAAGGATAAAAGAGAAAAACAAATGGCGGAGAGATTATATCAGGATTTACAGGAAATGGGCTTTGAAGTATTATATGATGATAGAGAAGATAAAACCCCGGGTGAAAAGTTTGCTGATTGTGATTTAATGGGTATTCCCTGGCGATTAGTTGTCAGTGAAAAGACAATGAAAAAAAATAATTTAGAGCTTAAAAGGAGGAGCGAAAGCGAAGTAGGGCTTATGGAAATTAAGAAGGCCTTAGATTTTTTGAAGAAAGAGGCAATCGCTCTTTGTGAACCGAGCTAATCGCTCTTCGTGAACCGAGCTAATCGCTCTTCGTGAACCGAGCTAATCGTTCTTCGTGAACCGAGCTAATCGCTCTTTGTCTTTGCGAGACGAGCTAATCGCTCTTCGTGAACCGAGCTAATCGCTCTTTGTCTTTGCGAGACGAGCTAATCGCTCTTCGTGAACCGAGCTAATCGCTCTTTGTCTTTGCGAGACGAGCTAATTGTTGCTCCGTTCCTTCGTATAGCTTCGCAATTATAAGATGATCAAGAACGCAAAGAGTAAAATAAAATTTCTTTCTTATTTCCTTGACAAGGCCTCTTCCTTTTTTTCCAGGGATATAGCCATTGATTTGGGCACAGCTAATTCCTTGGTTTATGTTAGAGGAAAAGGGATTGTCATCTCTGAGCCCTCGGTGGTAGCTATTAATAAAAAGACCAAGCAGGTTTTAGCCATAGGGAAACAAGCCAAAAAAATGGTAGGCCGGACGCCAGCTCATATTGTTGCCATCCGACCTTTAGTTAAAGGCGTTATCTCTGACTTTGAAATAACAGAGCAGATGCTGCATTATTTTATTGAGAAGGTCCGTTTGAGAAGCCCCTTTTTAAGCCCCAGGCCCCGGGTCGTTGTTGGTGTTCCCTGGGGGATTACGGAAGTTGAGAGAAAGGCGGTTCAGGATGCTGTTAAGAATAGCGGGGCAAAAAAAGTTTTTTTAATAGAACAGCCAATGGCAGCCGCCCTCGGCGCGAGATTGCCGGTTCAAGAGCCGGGCGGTAATTTTATTGTTGACATTGGCGGAGGAACGACGGAGGTGGCGGTTATTTCTTTGGGCGGTATAGTTATTGGTAAAAGTTTAAGGATAGCCGGCGATCAACTCTCTCAAGATATTATTCAGTTTGTTCAAGACGAATATAAGCTGATTATTGGTGAACGGACAGCCGAAGCGGTTAAAATTGGCATTGGCTCTGCTTGCTTCCTAAGAGACAAAAAAGAGATGCCTTTGCGGGGCAGGAATTTAGTTACCGGCCTGCCAGAAGAAATTATTATTTCCGATGAAGAGATAAGACGGGCTCTGGAAAAATCAGTTAGGCAAATTGTTGAGGAGGTGAAAGCGACAATTGAGGAGACGCCGCCTGATATTTTAGCTGATATTATGGCTAAGGGCATCCACTTGGCCGGCGGGGGAGGTTTGTTGCGAGGCCTGGATAAACTTTTAGCAAAAGAGACAAAGGTTCCTGTTAAAATTGTTGATGACCCCCTAACAGCCGTAGTTCGGGGCGCGGGAATGGTGATTGAAGATATTGATGAGTTTGAAGAGGTCTTAGTGGAGACAGAGGAAAAGGAAATACCAAAGTAAAATTCTAGGCACCAAGCACCAAGCACCAAGCACCAAATTCCAAATAAATTCCAATATCCAATA
>CAZUDS010000074.1:0-2766 GCA_964619425.1 uncultured Candidatus Saccharibacteria bacterium | reverse complement strand
CGATTTTTAAAAGTGAAAATATCGATTTAGTTAACTTAAAAAAGGCGCCTCCTTTACTTTTTTACGCCATTACTAAAGAAAGCAGGGGGCTTTTTGAATCCAAACCCTTTGCTTTTGCCTCTTTGAGGGCTTATGCCTTCAAAAAATATATTGAAACCAAACTTTTATACGAAGAAAAATTTAAAAGATTAAAAGAAAAAATCAAGTAATAAACATGGTATTTGAAAAGGCCTTTATATTTCAAAAATTAGAAGAAATATCGGGATATTTAGAAGAGTTAAAAGACCTGCTCAAATTTTCAGATAAAAGAATTATAAATAATTCTGGCAAACTTCATATTGCGGAAAGACTTTTACAGCTCATTGTTGATACAATGATTGATATAAATCAACATTTTATTCGCGAATTAAAATTAAAAATTTCAGAAGATTTCCAGGGCACCTTTTATATTTTGGGTGATAATAATATCTTACCCAAAAGCTTTGCCCAGAAAATAGCTTCAGTCGTTGGTTTAAGAAATAGAATTGTCCATCGCTACGATACCTTAGATAAACCTCTTTTTATAAAAACCCTTCGGGAAAATTATTCAGACTTTGAGAAATATATGCGATTAATTAGTAAATACTTAAAAAGAAAATGAAAAAAGCTAAAGTTCTCCCCATTAGAAAATCTTCGATTTCTAACGGGGTAAAAATAATTTTTATTGGAATAATATTTTTGATATTGCCTGTTTTTGTTTCAGCCAATACGCTTGGTCAAAGAGTTAATTTTTTTATTAGCCAAGATTTTGACCCCCATCAAAGAGAACAAATCTCCGCGGTTTTAGTTAAGATTACTCCGAAACTTTATTTTTATATTGATGACGCCTGGTGGGTTGCCCAAAGTCCTGAGCAGCAAAGTGAAGCAAGAAACGCTCTAAGTTTTCTTGACGAAGAGTTCAGGAATAGAATTTATCCGATTTTAACCGAGACCTTTGGTTCAGAGCGGAAGCCGGGCATTGATGGAGATGAAAGGATTACCATTTTAATTCATCCGATGCTCGAAGAGGTTGGCGGTTATTTTAATTCCGGCGACGGCCATCCCCGAATTCAAGCGCCCAGGTCAAACGAAAGAGAAATGGTTTATTTGAACGTCCGGCACATTGAAAAAGAACAAATGAAAAGTATTCTGGCTCACGAATTTATTCACTTGATTACCTTTAATCAGAAAAACATCGTCCATAGGGTTAGCGAAGAGATTTGGCTTAATGATGTCAGGGCGGAATACGCTTCAACTTTGTTGGGTTATGACGATGATTATCGGGGCAGCAATCTTGAAATGAGAGCGAGAACTTTTATCACTCATCCCAATGATTCTTTAACTGAATGGTTAGAAAGAAAATCGGACTATGGAGTGGTTAATCTCTTTGCCCAATATTTAGTTGACCATTACGGAATAGAGATTTTAAGCGATTCTTTGAAATCTTCAAAAATTGGCATTCCTTCAATAAATTATGCTTTGAGAAAAAATGGATTTGAGCAGGATTTTGCTCAGATTTTCACTGATTGGAAAGTTGCGGTTTTAGTTAATGATTGCGGTTTAGGCGCAAAATATTGCTATCTCAATCCCCATCTCAGCAAACTAAGGGTTATTCCTTTAACTAATTTCCTTCCTTTTGTGGGACAGGGAACTTTGGCCGTAACTCATACTACAAAAAATTGGTCAGCCAACTGGCACAGATTTATTGGCGGTAGGGGAGTGCTTAGAGTTGAATTTAATGGTTATGACCGGGTTAATTTTAGGGTGGCTTATGTAATTGAGGACTCAGGCGGAAATATGACGATTAACTTTTTGGAATTAGATGAGCATCAAAACGGAAAGATTTATGTGGCAGATTTCAACGCCAAAAACAGAGCGCTTACTATTTTGCCTTCAATCCAGGACAAGGTCTTAGGGTTTAACGGCCAGGAACAAAGATTTTCCTTTTCCTGGACTGCTTCCATTGTGGAAAGAACCCCGGAACAGGAAGCAGAATTAATTAAAGAACTTTTAACCCAGATCGGATTTCTTAGAAAAGAAATTGCCAGGGTTCAAACCCGAATTGCTGAAATTTTAACAGCCAGAAGATTAAGGGTAGTTTGTCCTCCAAAATTTGAAAACAATCTTTATTTCGGAATGAGAAATAATTCAGAAGTTAAATGTCTTCAAGAACTTTTAAGATTACAGGGAGCGGAAATTTATCCCGAGGGCTTGATTACTGGCAGTTTCCTTTCTTTAACTAAAAAAGCGGTTATTCGCTTCCAGGAAAAATATGCCGCAGATATTTTAGAGCCCTTAGGATTGAAAAGAGGAACCGGACTTGTTGGCCCAACTACCCGGATAAAACTTAATTACCTTAAATTACGAAATAGAAATTTTTGAGGATTATACAGTTGTCACACCCTTAATTCAATTTTTCTCTGTAAGACCGCTGCCATGGCAGCGGTCTTACAGAAGAGGATAAGGAATATTTTACTTATCAGCGTAAATCAGCGGATAGGCGCGGATGAAGTGAGTGCCTATGTACTTGTACGGGAAACCGAATAATTTATTGATAACAACTATACAGCGGCCGCGTTATATGTGTTATACTCTTAATTGTAAGAAATCCGAGCGTTGTTTACAGATTTTAATTAAGCGAGGCAATAAAGTTTTCATGGTAAATTTCGCAGGCGGCAAAGCATGGTTTCTGAGCGAAGCGAAGAATTTGCCGCCGAGAATTTAGATAGCGCCGAGTCGCTGGACGAG
>CAZUDS010000073.1:0-2840 GCA_964619425.1 uncultured Candidatus Saccharibacteria bacterium | reverse complement strand
GGTTTTGGTCATTTGGTCATTGGAATTTGGATATTGTTTGGAATTTGGTGCTTGGTGCTTGGTGCTTGTTTGTTATTTGGTGCTTGGTGCTTGGAATTTATTAACTGGTGGTGGCAACGGCTTTCTTCCCCACCTTTTTTCTTACTACTTCTCCCTGATATCTAATGCCCTTCCCTTTATAGGGTTCTGGTTTTCCCACCTTTCTAATTTTAGCAGCAACATTTCCTACTAATTCTTTGTCAATGCCAGAAATAATGATAATATTTTTTTCCACCAAGAATTTTATTCCATTAAGACAAGTAATTTTCACCGGGTGGCTAAAGGCAACGTCTAAGACCAAATCCTCCTTTTCTAAAGCAACTCTGTAGTCCACGCCATGAAGTTCTAATTTTTTCTCAAAGCCCTTAGTCACCCCTTCAATCATATTTACTATTAAAGTCCGTGACAATCCCCAAAAAGCCCCTGTCTTCTTGCTCTCAATTTTAGGTGAAAGAAAAATCTTTTCCTGTTTTTGCTCAATGTCAACTTCGGGCCGAATTTCTTTAGTTAACTCGCCTTTAGGGCCCTTGATAATCACTTGCTGGCCCTCTATTTTTACTGTTACTCCCTCTGGAATTATAATTGGTTTTTTGCCTATTCTTGACATGTTAGAGCGACTTAATAAACGACTGCCGCAGGCAGGAGTGAATTTAGTCGGTCTTACACCCAGCACTCAGTGCTCAGAGCACTGAGTGCTGGGTAACGGTTTTGTAACCACTCAAGCTTCGCCTACGGCTCGCTTTCGTGGACAAAACCAGTTACCATACTTCACACAACACTTCTCCGCCTGTTTTTTTCCAATCTGCCTCTTCATCTGTCATCACGCCGCTTGATGTAGAAATTATTGCTGTTTTGCGTCTCCTCCTTGCTTTTCTAATTTCTTGATGGCTCCAATAAATTCTCTGTCCGGGCTTGGAAATCCTTTTTAATCTGGTGATATAAGGTTTTCCTTCTCCGCTGTATTTCAAAATAACTCTTATTATTCTTTTTTGCCCCTTGCCTCTCAGCTTTACTTTCTCGACAAATCCTTTTTTTTCTAAAATTCTAGCGATCTCATATTTTATTTTTGCAAAGGGAATAACAACTGTTGGACGAGAAACAGCTTGAGCATTTCTTATTCGATTAAACATGTCGGTTATTGGGTCCATGTTAGAACGACTTGATACCCAGCACTCAGTGCTCAGAGCACTGAGTGCTGGGTAACGGTTTTGTAACCACTCAAGCTTCGCCTACGGCTCGCTTTCGTGGACAAAACCAGTTACCATGATGACTTTCTAATTCCCGGTATTTCTGCTTTATTCGCTAACTCACGAAAACAAATACGGCACAAGCCAAATTTCCTCATAAGACCTCTCCTTCTGCCACACTTAAAACAACGTCTGACGATTCGAGTGGAAAATTTTGGCTTTTTCTTGGACTTTTCAATTTGTGACTTTTTAGGCATGTTAGAGCGACTTGATACCCAGCACTCAGAGCTCTGAGTGCTGGGTATCTTAGTCGGTCTTACACCCAGCACTCAGTGCTCAGAGCACTGAGTGCTGGGTAACGGTTTTCTAACTCAATTTCCGTCGCCCTGCGGGCTTGGAAATTTCGAGAAAACCTGTTATCGGAAACCCTAATAATTTCAACAGCTCTATTCCTTCCTCCCGACTCTTTGCCATAGTAACAATAGTTACTTCAAAGCTAAAAATATGACTTACTTTCTCGGGCGCTATCTCAGGAAAAATAAGGTGTTCTCTAAAGGCAAAAGTTAAGTTCCCCTTTTGATCAATGGATTTAGAATCAATGCCTTGAAAATCTCGAGAACGGGGCAAAGCAATATGGACAACTCTTTCCATAAAATCCCACATCTTATCTTTCCTTAAAACAACTTTAGCCCCAATTGGCTGGCCCTCTCTGAGCTTAAATCCAGCAATAGATTTTTTGGCGCAAGTAAGAATTGCTTTCTGGCCAGCAATTAAACTCAAATCTCTTAGGATACCTTCTTGAATCTTTTTTTGCCCCTCGCCTTTTTGTTGACTGATTACCTTCCCAAAACCGGTATTAAGAACAATCTTTTCAATCTTAGGCGCGGCCATCTTGTTCTTATAGCCAAACTTCTTTTGCATCACAGGAACTACTTCTTTTTTATACTTGTCTTTTAATCGCATAATCAGGTTGTTAATTTTCAGCGTCGGAAGTGTCGGAGGTGTCAAGTCTATTTTCTTTTGATAGTTCGCTCACTATTATTTGAGTTGAGAGAGAAAATAGACTGACACTAATCCACACAAATCATAACCTAAATGACCTGGCGGCACTTTTTACAAACTCTGTATTTTGTGCCCTTCTCTATTTTATATCCTACCCTCACGGCTTTATTACATTTCAGGCATAAGGACTTAACATTGGAAATACTAATAGGGGCTGGCACTTCAACAATCTGTCCTTTTTCCCCTTCGCGACGAGGTCTAACGTGTTTTTTTCTTAAATTGATGCCTTCAATCAATAGTTTTGTTTTTTGGGGAAAGCTCTTGAGGACTTTACCTATTCTTCCTCGGTCTTTGCCAGTAATTATTAAAACTTTGTCGTCTTTTTTAATTTTTACCATAAAGGGTCTACAAATTACAAATAGTTACAAATATACAAATTTCCTTTAATTACGAAATACAATAATCAGCGATAATCAGCGTCTATATCAGCGGTAAACCCCGTTAGAGGATTGCTCTCTTTGTTTCTTCGCCAAAACTTTATATCCTCTAACGGGGTAAACCCCGTTAGAGAATAGCAGGCGTGTTTAATAAATTAAGAGATCAATTCTCTAA
>CAZUDS010000072.1:0-2928 GCA_964619425.1 uncultured Candidatus Saccharibacteria bacterium | reverse complement strand
GTGCTTCGAATTTAAAATGTTATTTGGTGCTTGGTGCTTGGAATTTAAAGAAATAAAAAGTGTAAACAACGCTCGGAACCCTTACATTAATTATAGCACTAATGTCAACTTTGATTTAGTAGTTTTCCACAGGTATAGTTTATAAAAACAAATTATTGTGAAGGTTTAAGACAGGGCTTTCTGGAGAAAAGTGGTCAGATCTTTGATTTTTACTCTTTCCTGCTTCATTGTGTCGCGCCAGCGGACGGTCGCGTCATCTTTTTTAAGGGTTTCAAAATCTACGGTAACGGCAAAAATGGTTGCGGTCTCATCTTGCCTCCGGTAACGCCTACCAATAGAACCTAGCTCATCATATTGGCAGGCAAAATGGGGCTTTAATATTTGATAAATTTCTTTAGCTTTTTTTACTAATTCCGGCTTATTGCGCACCAGAGGCAAAACAGCGACTTTGACGGGTGCTAATTTTTTATGAAGCTTTAAGATCACCTCTATTTCTTTTGTTGCCTCTGTGGTCTTCGTTCTGCCGCCTTTCACTTCTGTGTAGGCCTCAACCAAAAAAGCTAAAAGAGATCTTTCCACGCCCACTGATGTCTCAACAATATGAGGAATATATTTCTCTTTTGTAGCTTCATCAAAATAACTCAAGTCCTGGCCACTAAATTCTTGATGCCGGCCTAAATCCCAATCACCCCGATTATGCACGCCCTCAATTTCCT
Organism: uncultured Candidatus Saccharibacteria bacterium; assembly: GCA_964619425.1. Taxonomy (GTDB): domain Bacteria; phylum Patescibacteriota; class Minisyncoccia; order Minisyncoccales; family CAZUDS01; genus CAZUDS01. Next base: position 2,212 of record CAZUDS010000072.1, on the reverse strand, counting down.
GCCAGCCCGCTTCGCCGCGAGACAAACCAAAAGGAAATTTATATTCAATATCTACTTGCTGTTTAGCGTAATGAGCCCGATCCTTTTCAGGAACTTCTCTCATTCTTAGATTCTCTTTTTTAATACCCAAATTGAGATACCATTGGAAACGTTTTTCTTTCCAGTAATCAAACCAGTCCTCTGGTCTCCATCGGCCTTTATTATCAGCGTTAATCTGTTTCTTATCTGTGTTAATCTGTGGTTTTTTGTTAATTAAAGGATTAACAAAAAACTGCATTTCCATTTGCTCAAATTCTCTTGTTCGGAAAATAAAATTCTTCGTAGTAATTTCATTTCTAAAGGCCTTGCCAATCTGGGCAATGCCAAAAGGCAATTTAAGACGCATTGTCTGTAAAACATTCTTAAAATTGACATATATCCCCTGACAGGTTTCTGCCCGCAAATAAGTGGCCTGACTTTCGTCTTCCACTGAACCGACAAAGGTTTTCATCATCAAATTAAATTTTCTGGGCTTCGTCATTTCGCCCCCGCATTCTAAGCAGTTTGGGAGCTGATTCTTTTTGCTGTCGCCGAAGGCAACAGTGATTTCTGATTTTTGATTTTCCAACTCGTCCAATCTAAATCTCTTGTGGCAATTTTTACACTCCACCAATTCATCGGCAAAACCAGCGGTTAAATGCCCTGATGCTTCCCAGATCTTGGGTGACATTAAAATAGAAGCATCTAAACCAACAATATTATCCTGCGACTGGGTCATTTCTTTCCACCATTCCTGCTTGATGTTGCGTTTCATCTCCACGCCCAGGGGACCAAAATCATAACAAGAACCAAAACCACCATAGATTTCAGAAGAAGGAAAAATAAAGCCCCGTCTCTTTGCTAATGATATTATTTTTTCCATTGCTTTTTCCATTGCTTTTTTGTGTTTCATTATGCGGGAGTGGCAAGAGTCGCCCAGCGCTTTTTATTGCGGGGATACCAGGATTCGAACCTGGAAGTCGGGATTTGGAGTCCCGCAGTTTTCCAGTTAAGCTTATACCCCCAAGCAAAAGTGCTGGGCGCCAGTTAACCGACGCTCCCATTAATTATAAACCCCCTTTTTAGGTAACGTATATCTCCAACACTATTTGCAGAATTTTTTCAACTTAATAACTATCGTCGGACGAAAAACGCAAAAGATAAAAAATAACGATCAAGATCTTTAAGAGTGCTCTTGTATTCTTTGCCGCCTGTGATGGCGTCGCAGAATGTCTCTTTCAAGCGGGCGATTTCTCTCAATTTCCCTCCACGCCAACGAGGGTCTTCAAGGATTAAATCAGAAAGCTCTAAAGCCCGTTCAACTGCGCTCCAGAAAATATTTTCGTCTTTTCCCTGCCACTTACGCGCTCGTCCTGCCTCGCTGCCAATGTTTGCCAACTGCTCTGCCAAAGAAAGCTTAAACCATCCTCCTGAGGCAAACTCTTGGTAGAAGAATTTTCTCATCGTGAAATCTTGAATTACGAAATAGAAGTTTTTAAGGATTATTACAGCCGTCCACACTCTTTTTAAGCACAAAATCCCACCACCATTATCCCCTGCCCCACTATCATTGGTATGTATTTCCCTGATATCTTTTTTATTTCTTCATTTCCTTATGCAATGTATGTTTCCTGCACCACTTACAGAATTTTTTCAATTCTAATTTTTTCTCAACGCCTTTGGACTTGTGAGTGTAATAATTGATTCTTTTGCATTTCTGACACTGAAATTTTATAAATGGTTTCTTTGCCATAGAGCCGAGAGCCGGATTTGAACCGGCGACCTACACATTACCAATGTGTTGCTCTTACCAACTGAGCTATCTCGGCAGAATTTATTTTAATTTTTCAATCAATCCCTGTAGGGCTTGGTAATTTTAGCAAACTTAAAACGGCGGGAACCTCAAACTACGACCGATTTCATGGTGGGTGCGGTCGGAGTCGAACCGACGGGGCTCTCACGAACAACGGTTTTACAGACCGCTCCCACCCCCTATGGGACTACGCACCCGAAAACCCTCTCTACAAATTTTATTCTACAAAATTCCATCTACTCTGTAAACCCATCTCATCAAGTTACCAAATCCTTAAACTACTGGTGGACTTCACTTGGTGGACTTCGTAAGTCCACCATATTAAAAATGTTCAGATCCCGGCTTCGAACATCCAGGTGGGTACAAATTACAAATGACTTA
>CAZUDS010000071.1:0-3047 GCA_964619425.1 uncultured Candidatus Saccharibacteria bacterium | reverse complement strand
ATTCTTTCCCTTCAATCCAATTTCGCCGTAGTGACAGATGATGTAAGCCATTGAACACTTAAGCAATTAGAGATTCCCAGGGATCGGGTCCCTGGACCCGATCCCTGGGAACTGGGAACTTGGAAGCCGTCTTCCTGGCGCCGGGTGTTGGAAAACCCCAGGAAGTGTTGGAGAACTTAAAGACCTAAATCAATGGAAATTTTTTGCATTGCTTCTAAAACAATATTAACAAAATTTTCCAAGGACAAACCTAAATACTCTTGGCATTTTTGAATAATTTCTCTATTGACTCCCCGGGCAAAGGCCTTTTCTTTAAATCTATTTAAGACATTGTCTGGCTTTAAGTCAGCCAACTTTTTAGAGGGCGAAACCAAGGTGGCAGCCACAATTAGACCGGTTAAGGGATCAAGGCAAAATAATGCCTTTGCCATTTTGCTTTGGGGCAAAATACCATGACTTTCATTATGGGAAAGAACGGCTTGGCAGATTTCTGATTCCAAGCATAAATCCTCAAGCATTTTACTGCCTATCTTTGAATGTTCCCCTGGCTTATCTTTTGTCTTTTCATAATCAATATCATGAAGCAAACCGCAAATTCCCCATCTTTCCTGATTCTCGCCAAAATGTTCGGCCAGGGCTCTCATTGAGGCCTCTACTGCCAGGGAGTGTTTGACCAAGTTTTGATTTTTGAGATTTTCTTTTAATAATTTTAAGGCCTTTTCCCTTTCCATAATTTTTTATAAACATATAAGACCTTTTAATTGTAGCAATTTTTAAAAAAATTCTCAAAAAATTTTCTTGCAAAAATAAAAAATTTAGTTTATAGTTAAAGGGACAAGGGATTGCCGGCCCTTAAATTTCTTTCCGGGGTGGCTCAATGGTAGAGCTGCGCGCTGTTAACGCGATGGTTGCAGGTTCGAATCCTGCCCCCGGAGCTATAGATAATAACGTGAACTTCCGATTTTTCGAAAAGTCGGATTTTTGTTTTTGGGGAACGATTGTTCCGTCCCGCCCCGTAACTGCAAGGCGGGGCTTTTCTGCTCGCCAAAATCCTGCGGTTTTGTAGTGGGGTCAGGCCCCGCTACAACCCCAGCATATAAAATTTCCCGGCTTGCCAAAATAAAAACAGGGCTTTTGACTCTGTTTTTCATGTTGAACTTCCGAATTAAAACCTGAACAAATCCCGAAGGAGAACAAGTTCCCTACGGGACAGGCTTTTGAGATTATTTTACCGAATTTAATTCACAAATCTAAGAAACGAAATTTGAGATGACGAATTACCCGCTTCGCTTTTCCGCCGCCGAATTTTATGCAAATCTCGTTTGCACGCCGCAAAAATTATTACTTGCGTTTATGCTTCGATAAAATCTATCATAACAAAGCATCCCGTCAAAATCTATAAATAAAATCGGCTTCCTGCGTTTTGCAAAAGTAAGTCGCTATATGAGACAGAAACTAAATCGCTTTTTGGAATACCGAATAGTTGGAGATAATTTTCACACTGTTCCAATAATTTTTCTTTAGTAAAAGTGTTATCACTATCTATCGCTTCAATCTCCATAAAAGTCCCCAAATTTTTCACTGTATCAATGTGAAATTTTACATTTTCAATAAAGTAAATTTCCCTTTGTTTATCTACGACAACTAAAACACCGAGAGATTTAACTAAAATTTCTTTTAGTGAAGAATTTGGATCGGATTTAAACAAAATGACATTGGATTGTTTTGGTCCCTCCTTGTCTTCTCTTTCATAAAACACGAGAAAATTCTCAATATCTCCTTCGCGCAATTTTAACCTTCCACTATTCACCTTAAAGTAAATATCAATTTGATGGTCAGTTCCCTTAAAATCCGCGTTGTGCAATTTCAAAATCGAACGAATCTTCTCGTAGTTATTACATTTTGCTTTTATTTCTATATTGAGGTACTTCATAAATTTTCAAGCGGATAGACATCAAAAGCGACTTCTTCGTATGGATGGACACTTTTTACTTTTTCAACAACCTTTTCCAAAATCTCTCGCGGCACAATTACCTCAATTCGTTCTTCCTCAACTGCTTCATATTTTCCTGTCTCACCGATAGCGGGGTTTGTTTTTTCATTCCCGCGAAAGCGTCCGGTGCCGCAAGAAGAAAAAGAACAAAAGTTATAATTCCCTATTCTTCCTGCTCCGGCTTCACCTAAAGCTTTACGCACGATGTCGGCGTGGGAAAACGGAACGAAGACAACAAATTTTACATTCTTTGTATTCATATCCATTTATTTTCTTCAAGAAAACTTTTTACTTTTTCAAATATCTTTTTATGTCCTTCAGTATTCGGATGAAGGCCATCCTCAAAATCATCATTTTTTAGAAGACCAAAAATATCTAAGTATGGAATATTATTCTCTTTGCAAATATTTCTCATGGCATCGTTGTACTTTTTAATCTCGGAATTGACGTAGTATATATCTTTCCAAGAAACGGGCATTGTTTTTGTTTCGTCAACATTTTTAAAGCCAATAAAAATTATATTTGGTGTGATATTTCTGGCCTTTCCGATTATTTCTTGGATATTTTTCCTAAATTTATCTATGGGAATTTGGTTGGGGCCATTTTTACCTTTCAGGTAAGAATCATTGCCGCCGGATTGGAAAATTAGCGCATCGGCTTCGCGGATTTCTGCTTCCGATTCAAATCTTTTAAGTATTGTCTCGGTTGTCCCGCCAGAAACAGAAATGCCTAAATTATAAATCTCGCACTCGCCGTCAGTTTTTTCTCCAGCGTAAAGCCAGAGACGATTTACCCAACCGCCTTTTTCCATATCCCATGCACCCCAAGACGTACTATCGCCAAATATACAAATTGAATTCATATTATTTAAGTAAATTGTTTACTTTAGTTTCTAATGCTTCAGCGATTCTCCGAAGCGTCTCAATTCTTGGATCGGGCGTTGCGCCCGATTCTATTTTTGTAATTGTATGCAAAGTGACTTCAGCCATTTTGGATAGTGCACATAGGCACTCGGTCGCCTCGCTCCCTCGTGCACTATTCCGCCCTAATTTTG
>CAZUDS010000070.1:0-3349 GCA_964619425.1 uncultured Candidatus Saccharibacteria bacterium | reverse complement strand
GAAAATCGTTACCCAGCACTCAACGCCTTGAGTGCTGGGTGTAAGACCGACTAAATGACCTGACCGCCAGAGGCAGTCAGCTCATTAAGTCGCTCTAACATGCCGCGATCACTTAAAAAGGGTCCCTGGATTGACCCGAAATTATTAAAAAAGATTCAGAAAATAGGCAAGCCCGAGGAAAGTATAATTATTAAAACCTGGTCTCGCCACTCTAGCATTACTCCTGAAATGGTTGGTTTTACCTTTGCTGTTCATAATGGAAAAGAACATATAACAGTGAAGGCCCGAGAGGAAATGGTCGGTCATAAATTAGGCGAATTTGCTCCGACCACTAAGTTTAGCCGTCACAGCGGGAAGATGCAGCGAGAATTGGAAAAAGGAGCCGAAGAGAGAGAAAAAATCCAAGCACCAAGTTCTCAAAAATAGGAGATAAAAAATATGAAAATAAGAGCAGAACTTAACTATTTACGAATTAGCCCCCGGAAAGTGAGATTAGTGGCTGACTTAGTTCGTGGAAAACAGGGCTTAGAGGCAAAAAGAATTTTAAGTTTTACTAACAAAGGAGCGGCTAAGTCCTTATTAAAACTTTTAAATTCAGCCATTGCTAATGCTAAGGATAATTTTCAATTAGTCCCTGAGGATTTACAGATTTCAGGACTTTTGGTTAATGAGGGGCCCAAACTAAAAAGATGGAGGCCAAGAGCGAGAGGCCAGGCCTATGAAATTCAAAAGAAAACCTCTCATATAATAATTACTTTAAGAGAAATAGATAAAGAGAGAAAGAAAATACCAAAGAAAATCCTAAAAGACAAGAAAACAGAACAACCTAAAGTCAAAGAAGTAAAAGAGGAGAAGAAAATTACAAAAGTAAGGCCTGGAGAGAAAAAAGAAAGGATTGTAGAGGCAAGAAAACCCTTAGCCCAGAGAGGCATTAAAAGGATTTTTAGGAGGAAAGCGTTCTAACTGGTTTTGTCCACGACCCAGCCCTTTAAGCCCATTGGAAACAGAATTTACTATCAAACTGAGAAATAAACTTTACTTCAACCTCATTACCTAATTACAACGAGCATAAAGGGTTGGGGAGTGACTATAAAACCGTTACCCAGCACTCAAAAGTTTTCTTGGAAAACTTTTGAGTGCTGGGTGTAAGACCGACTAAGATACCCAGCACTCAGTGCTCTGAGTGCTGGGTATCAAGTCGCTCTAACATGTCTCATAAAGTTCACCCAAAAATTTTTAGAGTTAGAGGAATTAAAGATTGGTCCTCGCGATGGATGGCCCGAAAAAACTTTGTCAACCAATTAAAAGAGGACTTTCAAATAAGAGAATTTTTTCAAAAGAATTTTTCTGATTTTGGTATTGATTCAATTATAATTGAAAGGCTTCCAGGCGAAGTCAAGCTATTTATTCATACTTCTCGGCCTGGTTTTCTGATTGGTCGAAGAGGAGAAGAGATTGAAAGAATAAAAGAGAGAATAGAAAAAGAAATTTTAGGGAAAAAAGAGAAAGAGGTCTTAAGGTTAGAGATCGTAGAAATCAGAGGATACTGGACTAAGGCTAATTTGGCCGCTCAATGGATAGCTAAGCACATTGAGAAAAGAATGCCCTATCGTCGAGTCCTAAAGCAGGCCCTAGAACAGATTATGGCTAACAAGGAAGTTAAGGGTGCAAAGGTTGAAGTATCTGGCCGTCTTGATGGTTCTGAAATTGCTAGAAGAGAATGGTTAAAGCAAGGACAACTGCCACTTCAGACCTTGAAAGCTGACATTGATTACGCGAGAGTTCACGCTTTTTGTAGTTATGGAACAATTGGAGTTAAGGTATGGGTGTATAAAGGCGAGTGCTAACTAATTTTCTCGACCCAGCACTCAGAGCGCTAAGTGCGGGGTCGTTAGAAAACCGTTACCCAGCACTCAGTGCTCTGAGCACTGAGTGCTGGGTGTAAGACCGACTAAATTCACTCCTGCCTACGGCAGTCGTTCATTAAGTCGCTCTAACATGCTTCAGCCCAAGAAAGTAAAACATCGAAAATGGCAAAAGGGTCGCTCTAAAGGGATAACAAAGGGAGGGGCAGAGTTATCTTTTGGCAGTTTTGGATTGAAAGCGATGGAGACCTGTTGGATTTCAGCCAGGCAAATAGAAGCGGCGAGAAGAGCTATTATAAGATATTTTAAAAGAGGGGGAAAGCTTTGGATAAGAATTTTTCCTGATAAACCTATTACTTCTAAAGGGACAGAAGCGTCAATGGGAGGAGGGAAGGGTAGCGTTGAGTATTATGTTTTTCCTATAAAACCCGGCCGGATTATTTTTGAAATAGAAGGGATAGAAGAATCCCTTGCTAAAGAAGCATTTAGAAAGGCAGCTGATAAATTGCCAATTAAGACAAAATTTGTTAAGAAATAACTAACAGGTTTTCTCAAAATTTCCAAGCCCGCAGGGCAATGGAAATTTTGTTAGAAAATCGTTACCCAGCACTCAGTGCTCTGAGCACTGAGTGCTGGGTGTAAGACCGACTAAATAAATTGCCTGCCAGAGGCAGTCAATTTATTAAGTCGCTCTAACATGAAGGCCCAAGACCTTAGAAAAAAAGATAAGCGAGAACTCAACCGATTTCTAGCGGAGAAAAGAGAAAAGTTAAGGCAACTTCGTTTCAACTTGGTTTCTGGCAAGGTCAAGAATATTAGGGAGATTAGGCATTTGAAGAAGGATATTGCGAGAATATTAACGGTTTTGTCCACGAAAGCGAGCCGAAAGCGAAGCTTGAGTGGCTACAAAACCGTTACCCAGCACTCAGTGCTCTGAGCACTGAGTGCTGGGTGTAAGACCGACTAAATAAATTGCCTGCCAGAGGCAGTCAATTTATTAAGTCGCTCTAACATGCCCAAACGTAGATTACAAGGAACAATTGTTTCTGATAAAATGCAGAAAACTGTAGTAGTAAGAGTAGAACGACTAAAACAGCATCCTCTTTACAAGAGACGTTTTAGGGTTCACAAAAAATATAAAGCCCATGATGAAAAAGGAGAATATAAGGCGGGAGATAAAGTTGTGATTGAGGAGTGTCGGCCATTATCAAAAGAAAAGCATTGGTGCGTGATAAGGAAAATTGAAAATTCCAAATCTCAAATTCCAAATCCCACCGATAAAATTCGAAATCCGAAATCCGAAATCCGAAACAATATCTAAATTCTAATGTTCAAAATTCAAAACTGTTTTGAATTTAGAATTTGAGATTTTGAATTTGTTTCGAATGCAACCCTACGGGGAGTCTGCTTCGCATCCAGCGTGCTTCGAATTTCGGATTTAATGAATTATTGTTTCGAATACAACCCTACGGGGAATCTGCTTC
>CAZUDS010000069.1:0-3421 GCA_964619425.1 uncultured Candidatus Saccharibacteria bacterium | reverse complement strand
TTCGCATCCAGCGTGCTTCGTGCTTCGAATTTAAAATGTTATTTGGTGCTTGGTGTTTGGGATTTCTTAATTTATCAAAGTTTCGGTCATTGGAATTTGGTTATTGAATGCCCGACATGCCTTGAGCCGTCCGTCGGACTTGCACCGACAACCTGATGCTTACAAAGCAACTGCTCTGCTGTTGAGCTAGGACGGCATGTCAAGGCGGGCGAGCAAAACTATTGCTTTGCCACGCTAGAAAGCTCCATCCTTTCTAATTAGGTTTGCCACTAAGCCAAGGCAACACGAGGAGTGAGGTTGCTCTGTCATTGAACTACACTGACTTGTCTTCAAAATTTTTTTCTGAAGGATCCTTTGTTTCTTTTAATTCCTGCCAGTAGTTATCATCGGACTCTTGCTTCTGATTTTTTGATTTCTTTCGCAATTGCTGAAGATATTTTTCTGCTTTGCTTTCGGTCCGAAGGGCAAAAATCTTTATTTTTGATAAAAATCTATGCAAAAGTTTTTCGCCAGAAAAACCCTTAAGAGATGGGGTCTCAGTTATTTTACTCTTTATTCTCTGCCAAAGAGACGAAACAAAGCCCTTCTGAGAAGAGGAAGATAGAGGGAGTTGAACCAAAGCTGGTATTTTCCTGATAACCATTACAGTTATGCTCACAAAACTGCCAAGTAAAATAATTGTAGCTATGAGTTGGATCATTAAATTTGAAACCTCACAAACTTCCTGACCACAATATTCTCTCCCAATTTAGCAATATATTCGCGGATTAAATCCCCAATGGTTTTTGTTTCATCTTTTATCCAGGGCTGAGAAAGTAAAGAAATCTCCTCCTTATATTTTTTTAATTTATTTCCAATGATTTCGTCAATAAGTTTTTTACTCTTGCCAGAGTCCTTGAATTGTTCTCGGAAAATTCTTATTTCCCCGGCTAAAAACTCCTGCCCTATGTCTTCTGGCTTCACAAAAAGGGGCTTCATAGCCGCTATTTGAAGACAGATTTCATGGGCGAGCGTTTGAAAATCTTTGGACTTAGCGACAAAGTCCGACTCAGATAAAATTTCTAACAATACCCCAATTTTCTTATTGGGATGAATATAGCTTGCAATAATGCCTTCATTGGTTTTCCTTTGCGCTTTTCCTTGAGAGAATTTATCCAACTGTTTGCTTAAAATTAATTTCGCCTCTTCTAAATTATAATCAACCGCTTCAAGGGCTTTTTTACATCCTATCACAGAAATGCCGGTTATCTGTCTGAGTTGTTTGATTTTATCAATCTTCTGCATATTGACTAATCTTTTATTACCTCTTGGCTCTCCTTGACCTCCTCTTGTCTCCCCTTGACTTCCTCTTTTCCCTTAACAATCGCTTCTCTCACCTTGCCGAGAATATAGTTAAGCGAAGAAATAGCATCATCATTTGCCGGAATGGGGAAGTCAGCTAAAGTAGGGTCAATATTGGTATCAGCAATACCAATAATTTTTATTCCCTTTCTTTCGGCCTCTTTGCAAGCCAATTTATCTTTTTTCATATCAAAGACAAAAACAGCGTCTGGCAACTTTTTAAGGTCTTTTAAGCCACCAAACTTTTGTTCTAATTTTCCCAGCTCCTCTGCTATCTTCATCCTTTCTCTTTTGGTATATTTTTCAAGCTCACCCTCTTTCTTTTTCTTTTCCAAATCCTTAAAATAATCAATTCTCTTTTGAAGCTCTTCAAAGTTAGTCAAGGTACCTCCCAACCATCTTTGATTAACATAAGGCAGAGAAAGATCTTTTGCCATTTCTTTAATTGGGTCTTGGATCTGAATTTTCGTCCCCACCAAAAGCAAGGTTTTGCCTTCTGAGATCAAATTTTTGATAAACTCCAGGGCTTCTTTAAGTTTTAGAACTGCTTTTTCCAAATCAATAAGATGGGTGGTATTTTTTACCCCACAAACATAGGACTTCATTTTGGGATGAAGCTTAGAGGCGCGATGGCCAAAATGAAGACCGGCCTCTGCCATCTCTTTAGTATTAATTTCAATTGTCTCGGTCTTTTGCTTCTTTTTTTCTGCCATAATTTGGATAAAATTAATATATTCGTATGATAGCCACGACATTGCGCTATCCATTTTCCGTTTTTTTGGTCTGACAACAATCAGTTTAGCACTGATTTAAATTTTTCGCAACCCTATGCTACAATAAGGTATGGAAAAACTCGCTTTATCAATAGATATTGGCGCAACCCATTTAAGGACAGCCCTGATAAACAAGAAAGGAGAAATCTTGAAAAAGATTTCAAGGCCCACTAACAAAAAAGGTAAAGACGGCAAAATTGTTAGTGGCCAGATTTTGGAAATGATTTATCAACTAACTTCAGGAAAATTTTCTCAGTTCCAGGGAATAGGCATAGGAACAATAGGACCATTAGATTATAAAAAGGGAGGTATTGAGCAATCCCCTAATATCCCTTTTAAGTTTGTTCCCTTGATTGAACCCATATCCTCTGCCTCGGATCTGCCGGTCTCTCTTTTAAATGATTGTCTTTGCGCTGTCTGGGCAGAGAAAATTTATGGGGCTGGAAAAAATCTTGATAATTTGGTCTATATTACTATCTCTACTGGCATTGGGGTGGGAGCAATTGTTGATGGCAAGCTCTTATTGGGAAAAGGAGGTAATGCTGCTGAAATGGGACACCAAATTATTGAAGAAAAATATAATTTTTTATGCAGCTGTGGAAAGGGTCGGGGTCATTGGGAAGGAATTGCCTCAGGCAGAAACCTTCCTCGATTTTTCAGGGTTTGGTTAAAAGAAAAAGAGTTAAGGACTAGCTTTAAGCCACGGACTGCCGAAGACATCTTTTCTGCTGCCGAAAACAAAGATAAAATTGCCTTAAATTTTTTAGAAGAGTTAGCTAAAATCAATGCCCGAGCCCTGTCCAATATTATTGTGGCTTATGACCCTGCTTTAATAACTTTCGGAGGAGCTGTTGCCTTAAACAATAGAGGACTCATTCTAAAGCCCCTTAAAAAATACATTGATAAATTCTTAATCCCGCCGAAAATAAAAATCACTCCTCTTGGAAAAGACATTGTTTTATTGGGCGCTGCCGCCACCATCTTTTATCCGTTCAACATGCCGAGCCGGCCCTGTTCGGTCTGTTCGAAGCCGGGATCTGAACATAAATAAAGGTCTACGAATTACGAATAAATACAAATATACAAATATTTGTATATTTGTAAGTCATTTGTAATTTGTACCCACCTGGATGTTCGAAGCCGGGATCTGAACACTGGCTTAAACACTAGTGTCACAATTGTCACATTATTTCTGGCGCGGAAATTCCCATTAGATTGAGAGTGTTTTTCAGGACAATTTTAGTGGCTAAAATTAAACCTAAGCGGGCTTGGCTTAAATCTTTATCTTCTGAAATCACCTGGCAGTC
>CAZUDS010000068.1:0-3477 GCA_964619425.1 uncultured Candidatus Saccharibacteria bacterium | reverse complement strand
GACCCGATCTCCGTCTCTATTCTTCTTCCAAAGCAAGGTATTGTCGTCTGGCGGTATTTGATACCGCCAGGCCGCTGCTTGATACTGTCAGCAAGGAAAAAAAGCAAAGGAGGGCCAGACCCTCCACATCTATTTGCCGTAGCGGGGTCAGACCCCACTACGCATTTAATCTTTTTGTGCTATAATTTATTATATGCCAAGAAAACCGCGACAATTTGAAATCGGAAATATTTACCATATTATTAACCGAGGCGTAGATGGTAGGGATACATTTTTAAAAAATCAAGATTACAGCAGGTTTATTTTAGGTTTAGAATTTTTTAATACTAAAAACTCAATAAATATTTGGTCTTTGATAACAAGAGCCGTAGCGGGGTCAGACCCCGCTACGGCGGCAGCTACGGCAGAAATGAGCATTAGGAGAAGGTTGGAAAATCAAAGAGCAAATATGGGCAAACCAATAGTTGAGATTATGGCTTTTACACTAATGCCAAACCATTATCATTTAATTTTAAGAGAAATTATAGCCAAAGGAATTTCTCTTTTTATGCAAAAGATTGGAGGTTATTCAATTTATTTTAATAAACAAAATGATCGCAGCGGCAGTTTATTTCAGTCGCGCTATAAATGTGTAGAAATAAAAAGCGATGCTCAATTGTTTGCAGTTTTTACTTATGTGCATACTAATCCGGTTGAGCTGATAGAGCCGATGTGGAAAAATCAACAAGTCAAAAATTTTGTCAAGGCAAAAAATTTTTTGGAAAATTATAAATGGTCAAGTTATCAAGATTATATTGGGAAGCCGATGTTTCCGAATGTTATAAGCAAAGAATTTTTTCTAAATTTTTTTGGAAAAGAAAAGAACTGCAAAAAAGAAGTTGAAAATTGGATTGAATTTAAAGCTAAGAATTATATTCAAAATAATAAATTTAATCCGAAAATTTTTGAATAACTTCCAAATAGTATATCATGCTGTAGTGGGGTCAGACCCCACTACGAAACTCTAAATTTGCCTTTCCTTGTGGGGTAAACAAAAAGTCCGACCTCTCGGTCGGCTTTTTGTTTTAGAGAACAGCGGAGACCCGATCTCCGCTTTTTTACTCAGCAGGAGCGGAGACTCAGCAGGAGCGGAGACCCGATCTCCGTCCCTATTCTTCTTTGTTCTCTAAAAGTTTCTTGCTATAATTATAACAAGATAGCGAAAAACAGCGGAGACCCGATCTCCGCTACTTATCTATACCTTATACCTTATGCCTTATAGAAAAGAACCATTTCAAAATGGTGAAATTTATCATATTGTTACAAGAAGAATCGGAAATGACTTGCTTTTCAAAATTATAGACGATTATTATCGAGGAGTTTTTTCTATTTATGAGTTTAATAATTCTAATCCAGTAGAAATAAGGAAGCGCCGTGAAGCTCGCGCCGCTTTCAAAAAGAAACTTAAGAAAATGGGCGGAGATCGGGTCTCCGCCCCCGCTGAAACCGAAGGAATGATTGATAAAAGGGATAAATTTGTAGAAATTTTAGCTTTTTGTCTTATGCCCAACCATGTTCATTTACTGTTAAAGCAGCTGAAAGAAAATGGGATAAGTAACTTTATGCAAAAATTTGGCGCTGGCTATTCGGCTTATTTTAAAAATAAATATGACCTAAAACGCAAAGGGCATTTTTTCCAAGAAAGATTTGTGGCCGTCCGTATTAAAACTGATGAGCAATTAAAAGCGGTATTTGTGTATATTCATACAAATTCTATATCTCTTGTAGAGCCGAAATGGAAAGAAATAGGGATTAAAAACCCGGAGAAGGCGATTAAGTTTGTTGAGAATTATAAATGGTCAAGTTATCTTGATTATGTTGGCAAAAAGAATTTCCCTTCGTTAACAGAAAGAGATTTTCTTTTAGAGGTAATGGGTGGCCCCCAGGGTTGTAAAGAATTTGTCAAAAATTGGATAAGATACAAAGGAGAAATAAAAAAGTTTCCTCGCCTTGCCTTAGAAGAATAGGAGCGGAGATCGGGTCTCCGCTGTCTTTGAAAGGGAAAAGTGGGGTTAGTTCTATTTTTTACTTTTTCACATTTCTATTCTTTTATTTTTTTAGATTTGCTATAATGCTATAATAGAATAATAGAAAAAAAGATGAAATTGGCAGAGAAAAAAATTAAAGAAATTATTTTTCAATTTTTAAATCCAAAAGAATATCAAATTTTTATTTTTGGTTCTCGGGCCACAGAAAAAGCCAAAAAATTTAGTGATTACGATGTAGGAATTTTTGGCAAGAAATCAGTCCCTTGGCGAAAATTAGCTTTGATAAATGAAGCATTGGAAGAAACTGATTTACCTATTAAGGTTGATATAGTGGATTTTTCTTTGGTTTCTTCTGGGTTTCGCAAAGTTGCTTTATCAAAGATTAAAAAAATATGATAAAATTAGAAAGATTAATAAAAGATTTGAAAAAAGCCAACCAGAGATTAAAAGAAGCGGTTAAGCTTTCTCCAACCAGAATTCATAGAGACGCTACTATTCAGAGATTTGAGTTTACTTTTGAACTAACTTGGAAAACTATCCAAGAATATATCAGGGACCAGGGGTTTGATTGTAACAGCCCAAAGAATTGTATCAGGGAAGGGGCGAGATTAGAGGCAATTGACAATCCAGAAGATTGGTTTGAATACTTGGAAGCGAGGAATTTTATTGCTCACACTTACAATGAAAAATTAGTTGATAGGGTTTATAAAAAAGCAAAAAAATTTCCAAAAGAGATTGATAAACTATTAGAAAAAATTAACGCAAATTTCTAACGGGGACGGAGTCCGGGACATTGGGGACGGTCCTAGGACCGTCCCCGACCCGACTTAACTTTAATAATTTTATGATGTATATAGAAATTCTTATTGCCGGGTTTGGTGGTGGTGTAATTAGAGGGTTGGTTGGTTTTATCAAGCATCAGTATGCTTACAAGAGGCCTGGTTTTCGGCTGCCTTATTTTTTAGGAATGATGTTTCTTTCCGGTATTGTCGGGCTTTTGTCAGCAATAGTGACCAAAGAGTTGGGGATTACTTTTTTGGGAGTGGACTATATTAGTCCGGCCATTGCTTTTGTGATTGGCTATGCGGGCGGCGATTTTATTGAAAACCTTTACAAAATTATTCTCAAAAAACCGACAATTTTTCCCAGCGCCAAATAAGATGGACCGTTACTTTTCTTTGTAAGAAAAGTAATAAAAAGATTGATTAAATATGCTTTCTAAAGAAAAAAGATTACTCCGAACAATTGCTCAAAAATACCAACTTGAGTTGATTTTACTTTTTGGCTCAAGGGCTTCTAAAAAAAATTATAAAGAAAGTGATTTTGATATTGCTTATTTATCTAAAAGAGATTTAAATTTAAATGAAGAGGCGAAATTAATCATTGAGCTATCCCCGATTTTTAAAAGTGAAAATATCGATTTAGTTAACTTAAAAAAGGCGCCTCCTTT
>CAZUDS010000067.1:0-3642 GCA_964619425.1 uncultured Candidatus Saccharibacteria bacterium | reverse complement strand
GATTTAATAAAATAATTTTTATGCAAAACACAATGGCCGTAAAACAAAACATAAAATCAGTTGGCGAGACAAAATCTCCACAGCCATATTTTGGAAATGACAAAGTTTCAATTTTTAATGAAGATATTTTGAAAATTACCGCTATTCCAAAAAATTCTGTTGATTTAATTATTACCTCGCCGCCTTATAATGTCGATATTCATTATAATTCGCACGCAGACAATTTGACTTACGAGGATTATTTAGAATTTACCCAAAAATGGATCAAAAAATGTTTTGACTTGGCAAAAAAGGAAGGGCGATTTTTGCTAAACATTCCGCTTGATAAAAATAAGGGTGGCCAAAAATCAGTTGGGGCGGATATTACAAAAATTGCGAAAGATATTGGTTGGAAGTATCACTCAACAGTTATTTGGAACGAGGGAAACATTTCTCGCCGCACTGCTTGGGGTTCGTTTATGTCCGCTTCCGCCCCCTATGTTATTGCTCCGGTAGAATTGATTTTAGTTTTATACAAAGATAGCTGGAAAAAAACAGGCGGTAGCAGAAAAAACGATATAACAAAGCAAGAATTTATGGATTGGACAAATGGAGTTTGGACTTTCCCCGGCCAAAGTAAAAAGGGGGCGGGCGGACACCCCGCACCATTTCCGATTGAATTGCCAAGACGATGTATAAAATTATTTAGTTTTATTGGCGATACAGTTATGGACCCATTTTTGGGTAGTGGTTCAACGCTCATTGCTTCATATTTACACAATAGAAAAGGAATTGGCGTTGATATTGATAAAGATTATTGCGATATAGCCATAAGGCGATTACAACAAGAAGCTAAAATGAATCAATCAAGTTTATTAAAATAATTTTATGAAAAAGAATTTGAAGCAAACAGAAACAGGAAAGAAAATGTTTATCCGTCTTTACGAACTGGCCAAAACAGAAAAAAACGCTGAATTATTAAAATTTTGCGCTGATGTTTTGGAAACTTACGAAAAACATAACATCAATGGACATATTATTTGGAATAAATAAAATATAAATATATGAGCCTGGCAATAAATACAACAACGCCAGAAGGAATTGTTTTAGCGGCCGATAGTCGCCAATCTTACAGAAACCAAAAAGGCGTTTCCAGAATTGGTTCTGACTCGGCTTCAAAACTTTTCTTGATTAATAATAGAATTGGCGTAGCTGTTACCGGCCTCGCTTTTTTACAAGAAAACGGGATACCGAAAAATATCAGTAAATTTATTGAGCAATTCAAAAGAGAGGTTGAGGTTGAAAAATTATCGGTAAAAGAAGTTGCCGATAAACTCCATTATCTTTTTGATAAAAAATTAAATTGGCAAGAGCAATTAGATAAATTACCAGAACAGATAAAAGATAATTTTATAAAACAGGGCTTTGAAGTAATTGAAGTTAAGAAAGAGCAATATAATGTCAAATTCAAAATTAAGGACAAGGCGGGAAATATTAAAGACGGAGTTGGTGGAATAGATGGCTTGGTTCTTTTTGTCGCTGGATATAACTCAGACGGTTCACACGAGGTCTATAATGTTTATATTCCGGGCGAAACAATAAAAAGGCGTGATAGCAAACAAAAAGGCGTGGAGTATGGCGCAAATTGGATTGGCCAAACTGATGTCGTTTCAAGAATTATAAAGGGCTGGGATCCAAGAATTTTGAACTCCGCTTTTGTAAACGAAGTTATAAAACAAAAAGGACAGCCAGAAATTGAGAAACAATTAAATGGTTTGGAATATGCTATAAATTGGGGCGCTATGCCATTGCAAGACGCTATTGATTTTAGTGTTTTAGCAATACAAACCACTTCTGCAATTCAAAGATTTTCGGACGGTATACAAGCTGATCCGGGTGATATGCCGGGCGTTGGCGGCCCAATAGATGTTTTAGTTTTAACGCCAGACGGCCCAAAGTGGGTTAGACAGAAGGAGTTAAAAATTGAGTAAAATTGATTTGATTAAAAAAATCAAAACAAAAACTTAATCAAGAACTTTCTATTCAGCCGATTAGCGTCGTTGAGCAACTAAGCACACCGGGCAGAAATATTCCTCAATAACTAACTCCGCAACAAATAACCTATGTTGCGTACGGAATAGAACACACCTTTCGAGGTTGCTTTTTTTATAGATTTCTGGTATAATACATATATCCTACATGGTCAAAGGAGGGGTGATGCGGTGGGACGACCATAGAAGCGACGCGGTTCCGAAGAGACGGATACGGTTTATGACATGGCTGACTATATTCATCGGTGTAGCACTGATAATACTGGCTTCGTTTCTTTTCCAGCATCTGTAAACGAAATGGAGCTCCTGTTTTTGACAGGAGCGATGCGTCATCTGCCTACTGGCAGGTGGCACAGGATATTGTACCTTGTTTTTGGAAAGGGGTCTGGCCATTGGTTAGACCTCCTGTGAGGAAGGGGTCTAGCCACCGGTTAGGCCCCTATTCTTTTTTCTCTGTCACAAACATAAAAAAGAAGAGGGACGCGTCAAGTGATTTAAGTAGGTAATCGAAGCGGTTCTTGTTCCACAATAGTTCTTTCAATTGAGTCGGATTAAGAGATGGGCAAACCCCATTAGAGAATTGCGTCTTCTAACGGTTTGCGCTGACGGTGGCTTTAAACCATCGTCAGCTTTATCGCTGGATAACCACCGACTAAAGTCGGTCCTAGACCCGTTCGTCCCGAACGGGACGGACTAGGGCGGCTTTCTCTAACGGGGTAAATCTTTTCCAACTTTTTCTTTTTGGCTTCGAATACCTGTTCTGATGTCTCTTCGGTGTCATTTTAGGTTGCAGAATTCGCGAGGTTGCTTTTTTATTAACAAGTATGCTATTATAACAGAGGAAGTAAGTTTCTATTAATTTTTTCCTCCTTACGTACCCGAACAAGCGCAGAACCGAACGAAGGGTGGAGATGGGCAGGCGTTCATCAAATGTTTATTAATTATGTAAGCCCTAAAGGAAAAAACATAGACGGTCGGCTTACTCATTGATAAATTATTAAACAATAACATACATAGTATGGCAAAAAAATTATTTGTAGGCGGATTATCTTATGAAACCACTGAAAAGACCTTGAAAGAGGTTTTTTCACAAGTCGGAACTGTGGAATCGGCAACTGTGATCACGGATAAAATATCCGGCCGTTCTAAAGGATTTGGTTTTGTTGAAATGTCTTCTGAAGAAGAAGCCAAAGAAGCGATAGAAAAGCTCAACGGCAAAGAGATTGACGGGAAAAGCGTTACGGTGAATGAAGCCCGTCCCATGGAAGCCCGTCCTCGCGACGGAGGCGGCTTCAAGCGCGCATTTCGCGGCGGAGACAGGCGCGGCGGATTCGACAGAGACAAAAGAGATCGTTGGTAAACCTCGTTAGAAGGATTGGAAAGGACTTTAAACCCTTCCCAAGCCATTCATTCAGAAAATTTTCATCCCTCTGGGACGCTTACGAACCGGCGCCTTCTGGTGGGGTAAATAAATCCGGTAAAAATTCCCTTTCGGGGATTTTTACTTTGCGAATGTTTTTGGAGCTTGCTTTTTTACTTAACAGGAGTATTATTATATGTAAGAAATCCGAGCGTTGTTTACACTTTGCTCGGCAATAAAAGTTTTCAGGTA
>CAZUDS010000066.1:0-3782 GCA_964619425.1 uncultured Candidatus Saccharibacteria bacterium | reverse complement strand
CCCTGCACAAAGCCCCGAGCGAGGCGAAAGCGCAACATGGTTCGACAGGAGAAAATCGGACGTAGACGCCGTATCTATCGGGCAAGAATTAAACCGCCCAAAAAATCATGGGTAAATACAACTTCTTTTTTAAACAGGATTTTTTCATGCCCCTCAAATTTTGTAATATCGCCATACCATTTGCAGAAATACTCCCAATCATCATTTGCGAATTGTTTTGGACCGCGAGGTTGGAAATCTTCTTGTTTTTCACCCGCAGATAAGGCCTTTTTGAGATTGAGGAGGGTCTGACCCTCCTCCGATTGAAAGGCGGGGGCGAAGCCCGAAAGCGCAACGTCCCTGAGCAACTGAA
Source organism: uncultured Candidatus Saccharibacteria bacterium (assembly GCA_964619425.1). Classification (GTDB taxonomy): domain Bacteria; phylum Patescibacteriota; class Minisyncoccia; order Minisyncoccales; family CAZUDS01; genus CAZUDS01. Next base: position 3,430 of record CAZUDS010000066.1, on the reverse strand, counting down.
TGGAGCGAAGAAATTCGCCGAAGAAGTAAAACTACAATTTTCCAATTTCTTCCAAAACCTCATCAATAGTTTTTCTGCGATTTACAGACGGATGAAAATAAAACATAGAGCGTGAGGTATGTTCGCCTATCACGTAAATTTTGGGTTTTCTATGTTCAAGATTTGACGAAATAGCCGCTCCCAATTCAACATACATTCCAGTCCCAGCTTCATCGGTTATTAAAATGAAAATATCACAATTTCTGGCAGCATCGACATCTTCAGCAGAATATTCACGAGCAATTTCAGAATTATTCTCATAGGGCTTGATTGATTTATGCAATGTCCAATCAGCGGCTATTTCGTGCCCCAATTTTTGAAAACGTTTATATAAATTCCGAACCTCTTGTTTTTTATCAAATCTAGCTGCAAGGTAAATTTTCATAGATGATAGTTAATAGTTAAATTTAATAAATCTATTGCCCCGAAGGCGAATTACATCTAAAGGCGAAGCCGTAGGGCTGGCAAGAGTAAATTTTGGCACGCATTATTTTTTATTCCAATCAACCATTGTGCCACTTCTTTTGGCATCTTGAATTGTAAATCCATCTGGAAATCGCTTTTTTAACTTTTTAATATTTTCATCTAAAATTTCTTGCATATCCCAATCAAAGAAATTACAAATCATTGCAGCATACCACAGCGCATCTCCAATGTTTTCCCGTATGCCTGCTCTTTGGTCATTATCATGTACAAATGTTTTTTTGATGCAGGAAGCAACATCGCCTGCTTCTCCTGCGATTCCCAAACCCCAACTTAAAATCTCTTTTTCAGGGGTCTCAAATTTTTTTGCAGTTGCCTTGCACAATGATTGATAAATTTTCAGATTTGAATTTTGTTTTGACATAATATTTAGTTATTTAGGGGGATTAACCAGATAGGCACTCGCTTCGCTCGTGCACTATCTCCCTTCGCCCAGCACTTATTTTTATAAAAATAAGTGCTGGGTATCTGGTCCAGCCTCTCAACCGAAGGTTGAGGGCTGTCGGAATTTGATTTATTCAAATTCCGAGACGATAAAATTTACTCTTCTGACGCGCCAAAATTTATTTCTACTGGCTCTTTTTTATACGAACTGAATGTATAATATCAGGAAGCAACGGGCCCATTTTCATTTTATCAAATTTTCTTAGAGTTGTTAATCTCCCCCCCTAAAGGGCGGGGAGATTAACTTTTTTCCGCGTATTTCCGTGTTGTCATCCGCGTCATTCCGCGCGCGACATGATGTTCGAAGCCGGGATCTGAACACCGTCTATAGTAGGTAGTAGGTAGTAGGTAGTAGGTAGTCCTACAACCCACGACCTACCACCTACGACCCACAAAACCAATGTTCGAAGCCGGGATCTGAACATTAATAGAACAATAAAACAAAGCCCCGCCTTAACAATAAAGACGGGGCAAACTATCTCAAATTAGAGATTTGTTCTTCCACTAGAACCCCATAACCTCTAATCGGGTTCAGAAACTAATTTTCGTCGGCCGACTTATCCTCGCTCGACGGACTTGAGGAAGAAGCGACTTCTTTTTTTCCCTTTTTCTGAACTAGAAAATAGATAACCACACCGACGGCAATAATACCTATAATTGTCCAAATAATAGTAGCATCCATTTTATTTAATAGAGCAATTGTTAATAGAGTAATTGAAAAGTATTACAACTGCGTTTATTTTTAATTTAGTTTAAAAAACAACGACCTTTATGGAAAATAACCATTATTATCTTATTATCTTTTTTCTTTTTTTCTTTGTCAAGGCATTAGGGGTTAAGTTATCCACAAGTTTATAAATATCTCCTGCGCCCATTACCACAACTACTTCTCCGCCTTTTAAGTTCTTTTTCAAGTGATTAGCAATTTTGGGCAGAGAAAAGGGAAGGTAAATAGCTGATTTTCGCCTCTCTTGCCCATCTTTGACGGGTGAGATCTTTGACTTTCGCTTTTGTTTAATCGCTTTAACCAATTTTTCAGCGCTCACCTTTTTTTTAATCGCTTTTTCTTCTCTTCCGGCCACATCATAAATATCAGTGATAATCAATTTGTCAACAGGAGCTCCTTGGAATACCTTTACAAAATCGTCAAAAAGATGAAAAGTTCGTTGGTACTGATGAGGTTGAAAAACAACCCAAATTTCATTGCCAGAGAACAGTCCTCTGGCAGCCCTTAAGGTTACTTCAATCTCTGTGGGGTGATGCGCGTAATCTGAAACAATTGTTAACCTTTTTTGCTTCTGGGTTAATCCGCGTTGATATCTGCGTAAATCTGCTTTGATAATCTCAAATCTTCGCCAAGTACCTTTGTATTGAGAAAGGGCTTTAAAGCTAATTTTATCAGGAATTTTCAGAGCCCTGGCAGCCATTAAGGCCGCCAGAGCATTAGCAATGTTATGCTCTCCAGGGATTTTAAGAATCTCCCGCAATTTTTTTGCCTCTTCTTGTTTCAAAGAATAGTTTTGGATTTTGAGTTGCTCGCCCCGTAGAGAGATTGCTCTTCTTTGGGGTGGTCTTGAACTTTGTTTAATGGCGGGGCAATTACAGGGAGCGAGGTGACCGATTTGTGCTTTGAGTTTTGAGCTATTTTTATCGTTTTCATTTATTATTAATGTTCCATTTTTCGGTAAATGCCTAACAAACTTTCTATATACGTCAAGGATATGTTTTAGATCTTGATAAAAATCAAGGTGTTCTTGCTCAATATTAGTCAAGATAATCATTTCGGGCCAATAACTTAAAAAGGCTGCTCGCCATTCATCAGCTTCAATTAACAAATATTTACTCTCCCCTGCTCTAAAATTGCTATTGCCAAATTCCTTGAGTTTGGTACCAATTATTACGGTTGGGTCAAGGCCGGCCTTAATTAAAATCAAAGACAACATAGCACAGGTTGTTCCCTTGCCATGGGTTCCGGCTACTGCAATTGTTCGGTATTGCTTGGTTAATTCTCCTAAGGCCTGGGGATAATTCAGACATTTTATTCCAAGATTTCTTGCGTCTTTCAATTCAGGATTGTCATCTTGAATAGCTGGCGAATAAATAACTAAATCAGGCAATTTTTGTTTGCCAACTTGTCCCGTGTCGAGTTTGCTCTGGTGCGGGATAAAAATTTTAGCCCCCAATTTTTTGAGAGCATCGGTAATTTCCGATGAAACTAAATCAGAGCCAGAAATTTCAAATCCCTGTGTTAAATAATATTGGGCAAGAGATGAAACACCTATGCCCCCAATGCCAATTAAGTGAACCTTCATATAGTAAACCCCATTAGAGAATAGCAGGCGTGTTTAATAGATTAAGAGATCAATTCTCTAACGGGGTAAATCTCAAATTACAAATTACAAATTACAAATTTGAAATGGGACCCTAAACTTGGAGAGATTTAGCCCTTTTTCAATTTACAAAA
>CAZUDS010000065.1:0-3799 GCA_964619425.1 uncultured Candidatus Saccharibacteria bacterium | reverse complement strand
CACCTGGGATTGGACAAAGAAAAGGCATTTTTTGGGGTCAAGACCGGCTGCTAAAAAAACAATGGCAGTGTCTTTGATATTTTTTTGTAAGTCATCAGCCACATAGGGCGTAGTAATAGCATGCAAATCAACAATACAAAAAACACACTCTTCTTTTTCTTGAAGCAAAATCCACTGCTTGATAGCCCCCAAATAATTGCCAATATGAAGTTCTCCTGAAGGCCTAATGCCACTGAAGACTCTCATGTTAGATTTAAGATTTAAGATTTAAGATTAAAGTTATCTTTTATGTTTTGCTGAAAGCGATTGTTCAAGACCATAAAGCATTTTAGAGCATTCTTCATAATTCTTTATGAAATAATCTAATTTTTCCTTTGGAATATATTGTTTCTTGTACGTTATCTTTAAATGGTGTTTTGTTTCTCTAATTTCCCCCTGGGCCCGGCTAATGCTTTCTAGGTAAATATTCGTATGTTTATTACTAAACCCTTCGGCCAAATTGGCTGGTGCAGAATTAGAGGAACGTCGTAATTGCGAGCCTAATTCAAACAACTCAAATCTTGGAAAAACCATAGTTAATCTATGAACTTCTAAGGTTAGTTTGAATAACTTTTTGTAAACGTCTAAATCTTCAATTCGCATAACTTGAATCTTACAACTTAAATCTTTAATCTATTAAACTTCAATAACAACCGGTAATATTATTGGTCTTCTTTCGGTTTTGGTGAACAAGAATTCTCCAATTTTGTTACGGAGCTCATCTTTGACATAAACCCAATTAACAGCTCCTTCAGAGCCCGCGCTTTTTCCAACAATTTCAATGACTTTCTTTCGGGTCTCTTGCAAGAGTTCTTTTGATTGGCGCAAATAAACAAAGCCCCTTGAGATTATATCAGGGCTTCCTCTAACTTGTCCGGTCTGGCGGTCAACAACCACTACAATAACAAACATTCCATCCTGTGAGAGTTGCTGGCGGTCACGCAAAACAACCTCTCCCACATCGCCAATGCCTAAACCATCAACCATTACATAGTTAGCATTTACCCCTGTTTTTTCTACTAAGATTCTTTTTTGGTTTAAGTTTATAATCTCGCCACTTTCAACCACCACCACATTTTTTTCTGGCATTCCCAAGGACCTAGCTAATTTAGCATGATTGACTAACATTGAATATTGGCCGTGAATAGGCAGGAAAAATTTTGGCTGGATTATTCTAATTATTTTTTCTAACTCTTCTTTTTGGGCATGGCCACCAGCATGAATATCCATCATCTTATAGTGTAAAACATTAACTTTCTGACGAAAGAGCCGGTCTTTTAAAATCTGAACAGTTCTTTCATTGCCGGGCACCACAGAGGAAGAGAAAATAACAGTATCATTGGGCCGCAATCTTAAAAATTTGTGCTGAAAATTAGCAATTCGCATTAAGACCGCTTGTCCTTCTCCTTGGGCGCCGGTGCAAGCAATAGTTATTCGAGAGTCCGGCAATTGCAAAATCTTTTTAGTAGGCAATAGAGTGTCTCTTTGATATTTAAGATAACCCAACTCTTTGGCAATTTCTGCATTAGTTTTTATTGAATAACCCTCAAGCGCTACTTTTCTGCCATATTTCTCAGAAAGAGTAAAGACCTGTTGAATTCTATTTAAAAGAGAAGCAAAGGTAGTAGCGAAAATCCTTCCTTTTGCCTGCTTGAAGATTTCTTCTAAATTTTGAAAGATTTGTTTTTCAGAAAAGGAATGCCCTTCTTCTTCAGCGCCAGTAGAGTCAGAAAGCAAAAGTAAAATTCCTCTCTGGCTAAATTTTTTTAATCTTTCAAAATCAGTTGGTAGGTCATTAATCGGGCTCCCATCAAACTTAAAGTCAGAGGTATACAAGAGATTGCCTACTGGCGTCTGAATGAAAAAGCCAAAATTGCCGGGGATATTATGATTCTGCCTGAAAAATTCAATCTGGAAAGGGCCCAAAGAGATTCTGTCTTTATCTTTTATGCTCGTGATTTTTAATTTGGGCTGGGAAGGGAAGTCCTCTTGTCTTTTTAGGATTATGCCCCGGGTTAATTCTGAGGCAAAGAGCGGGAAGTTCTGCTTAATCTTGGGTAGAATATAGGGTAAGGCGCCAATATGATCATAGTGACCGTGACTAAAGAGGGCTCCGACGATTTTTTTGCCCCTTTTTTCATCCCGGAGATAAGAGACATTCGGGATAATATAGTCAATGCCTGGCATGCTTTCCTCTGGGAAACGCAAACCCATATCAATAATTAAAATTTCTTTGCCATACTCAAGAAGCATCATATTGCGGCCTACTTCACCAAGACCGCCAAGGGGAATGATGCGAAGATTTGGTTGTTTGGAATGTTTTACCATAAAATTAATGCAAAATGCAAAACAAAAAATTAGAAATTAATAGAAATTAGCACTTCGTGCGAAATTAATAGAAATTAGTAGAAATTAGTAGAAATTCATTGATTTTTTACAATAAATTTCAATGAATTTCGCGAGCGAAGCGAGCAAATTTCAATCAATTTCAATGACCAAAATTTCAACGACCGAAACACGTTTGGAATTTTGAAAATTGGAATTTCACCGTATTTGTTTGTGATGCAACCCTACGGGGAGTCCGCCTTTGGCGACAGTGATTTTTGATTTTAAGCGAAGCAATAGTGCCCCTGGCGGGATTTGAACCTGCACGACCTTGCGGTCCTTGACTTCTGAGGCCAAGGTGTCTGCCAGTTCCACCACAGGGGCAAAATCATTCTTTTAAGAAATTCAAATTCTCAGGTATTGATTCTAAGGGTTTTTCAAAACGAAGAGGAGGTACTTTTTTATAATTTTTATTTTTTTGCCAGCCAGATTTAGTATAAAAATAACAAGTCCCTTGCATTTTTTCAATAGGTTGGTAATCGCTCTTGCCTTCATCTTTTATCCAATTTGCCATTTTTAAGGATTTATCAGAAGGGTTGATAGTTACATGACCGTAGCCCTGAGGTATGATTACGGCCTCACCCTTTTTGGCTCGGACCCCATAGACATCTTCAATTGTCTCTCCTTTAACTTTCTGCATTAAATAGATTGCTTGGCCAGAGAGGACAATATAAAGCTCAGGAAAGTCATCTATATGATAATGGCCCTTGGTTTTAGTAAACTCTTTGCCAAGCATCCGAGGAGGAATGATTGTAATATCATATCTTAACCCCGCTTTCTTTTTCAGCCCCCTATACATATAATAAACCTCAAAATTTTTAGCTTTTCTGAGCCATTCTTTATCATAAAGAACTTCTCGCATATCGTTTAAAAAGCGAATTTCTGGTTTTTTGCTTTTTAACAAATGTTCTATTGTCATAACTAAAACCCGGCTTCGACTTTAGATTTAAGATTTAAGTTGTAAGATTTAAGTGAATTTTCTTTAATCTTTAATCTTTCAACTTTAATCTTTTATGTTCAGAACCCGGCTTCGAACATTGCCTGATGGCAAACTTACAGAGGACTGTCCTCAGTAAAAGATAATTACTTCCATACCCTTTTGGTTTTGATATACCAATTTTCAATATTGGTGAACCTTTTTGATGGGGTGACAATCAATTCTGTCTCAAAGCCCTTAATAATAGGGGAGTGAAAATAGAGATAAAAAGGGCTGTATAAAAACAGAGCCGGTACGTCTTCTAAGAGAATGTTTTGCAATTTTTCGTAATATTCCTTAAGAGATTCAAAGTCCCGGGCTTGACGGGCGTTGACGAGTAACTTATCTACCTCTTCGTTTTCGTAGTTGGCTAAATTTAAGCCAGGGTCTTTTTTTTGT
>CAZUDS010000064.1:0-3853 GCA_964619425.1 uncultured Candidatus Saccharibacteria bacterium | reverse complement strand
AATAGGCACACGCGAATTACTATGTATGCGAATGCCTTAACGAATAGGCACACGCATAAAGCGACGCCAATACGCGAATGACATGCGAATATCGCGAATTTTATTAGCGTCATTCGCATCAATTAGCGTATTAGCATCGGATTTAGCGTATTAGCATCGGGTTATTAGCATCAAGTTTATGGCTAAGAAAATTCTCCTTATAGAAGACGAAGAAATAATAATTGAGCTTTTGAAAAAGAAATTAACTCAAGAGGGTTATGATGTTACTATTACTAAAAACGGACTTGAGGGCCTTGAGAAGATGAGAGAAGCGAAACCCGACCTCATTTTACTTGACATTATTATGCCCAAGATGGACGGTTTTGAAGTAATGGAAGAGATGATAAAAGATCCTGCCTTAAAAGAAATTCCAGTCATTATTATTTCTAATTCTGGACAGCCGGTTGAGATTGACAGAATTCAGGAATTAGGAGCAAAGGACTGGCTTATTAAAACAGAATTTGATCCCCGGGAGGTACTGGATAAGGTGAGAAAACAAATTGGCTAACATAATGCGAATGTTGCGAATTTTATGCTAATCTACAAAAATGCGAATAAAAAATAAAAGTATTCGTATTTTCGCATCATTAGCATAAGATTTGTAGATTTGCATTATAATTATATGGTAAAGATATTAGTAGTAGAGGACGACAAATTTCTTAGAGAGTTGATCGCTCGAAAACTGAGGGAGGACTATGAGGTCTCTGAGGCCATTGACGGAGAAGAAGGGCTTAAAAAAACCCGAGAGGAAAAGCCGGACCTGATTTTGCTTGACCTCATTTTGCCCGGCATCGATGGATTTGAGGTCTTAACAGAAATAAAAAAGGATCCTCAGTTGTCAGAAATTCCAGTGATTATTTTGTCTAACCTTGGCCAGACAGATGATATTGAAAAGGGCTTAAAGTTGGGAGCAATTGACTATCTGGTTAAAGCCCATTTTACGCCGGCAGAAATTATTGAAAAGGTCAAGGGGGCTTTAAGATAGAAGTTCGAAATTGAATATGTTTTTGTATAGGAAACTGGAAGTTTCCTATACAAGCCAGCACTAATTTTGCCCGACAATAACAAAATAATTCGTACTTAATTTAAAAGTCCTGAATAACTCTGGCAACCCGCGTGTGGCGAATAGCCACATCCCTTATGGGCGAAGCGGGTTGCCCTGAGATAACCTCGCAAAATTAGTGCTGAATAGTGCACGAGCGAAGCGAGTGCCTATGTGCAGTTATGTTAATTTTTCTCTATGGTCTTAATACTTATTGCCTCAAACGAAAATTAAAAGAGATATTAACAGATTACCAGAATAATTTTACCCCGTTAGAGGATATAATTCTTTGGCGAAGAAATAAAGAGAACAATCCTCTAACCGGGCTTACGGAAGGAGTAAGGATTAGAAGTTTTAATTTTTTAAAGCAGCAGACCTCCAATGAAAACAACCGACTCTGTTTCGAGGATTTTAAGAGAGAGATTAATAATCTTTCTCTTTTTGCTGAAAGGAAAATAGTGGTTCTCAATAATCTTTTTGAGGATCCGGAGTCCAAAAAGAAATTTTTAGAAGTAGCCGGGGGTTTTGTTAAAACAAAAGATATAATTTTAATTTCTCAGCCAGGCGAGGTTAATAAGAGAGACGGGCTCTATAAATTTTTGATCAAGAAGGCAAAGGTCTATAGGTTTTCAGAAATCAAGGGCCTTGGACTGAAGAAATGGCTTAAGACAGAAGTCGAAAGGCAGGGGACTCTTATCTCGCCTAAGGCCTTAGGGATTTTAATTGTCTATACTGGAGGAGATTTGTGGCGTCTTTCCAACGAAATTCAGAAATTAGTTAGTTTCAAAAACCAAAAAGAAATTACTTCAGAAGACGTTAAGCTGCATGTCAAGCCCCAAATTGAGACAGATATTTTCAAAACCATTGATGCCATAGCCCAAAGAAATAAAAAACAAGCCCTTCAGCTTTTACGTCAACATCTGGATAAAGGGGATATGCCCCTTTATCTTTTTACAATGATTAACTTCCAATTCCGTAATCTTTTGCTTGTTCGTGACCTTATGGGAAGGCAGAAATCTTTTGACGAGATACTTAAACAATTATCCATGCATCCTTTTGTAATAAGGAAGAGCTATTTTCAAGCAAAATATTTTTCCCTTCAGGAATTAAAGAAAATCTATCAAAGAATTTTCCAATTGGACTTCCAAATCAAAATCGGCAAAATCAAACCCGACATAGCCCTGGAACTTTTTATAGCCCAGCTGTAAAGACCTTAAAGACAAAGTCAAAGACAAAGCCCGGTTTTATATTTTTATATCGGAAACTGAAAAATCAAGTCCGAAGGACGTAGATTTTTCAGCTTTTCCGATTAAGCCCGCTCTAATTTTGCTGTTCGGTTGAAGAATTAACCTGATAGAAAAATAAACTTGGTTCAACTCCCGCAAGGCAGGGGGTGAATAACCCCGAGCGAGCCGATGGCGAGCGAGTGCCTTGCCAGTGATAAATCTTGCAAAATTAGAGCGGAATAGCGCACGAGGGAGCAAAGCGACCGAGTGCCTATGTGCCTTATAGCAGAAAAGCCCTATTTAAAAGTTTTGCCACCCGAGATTTTTTTCTCTTAGCTTTATTTTCTTTTATCGCTTTGGTTTTAGCTGCTTTATCCAGGGCCCTGTAAACTTCTGGCAAAAGTTTTTTGGCTTCTGCCTTTTTATTTTCAGAAAGCAAGACCTTAACTTCTTTAATAAGATTTTTGAAAACTCTTTTATAAGTCAAGTTCCTTTTTCTCTTTTTTCGCTCTCGACGGAGAGCTTTTTTCGCTGATTTGGTGATAGGCATGTTCCTTCCCGAGCACTCAAAGCATTGAGTGCTCGTTCAATCAAAATAAAATATTAAATATAAAAAATCAAAAATATCTTTTATTAAGATAGCATATAACGCTGCCTTTTACAAGAAGAGTATCCTTTCCTTTGCTCTTTGATATTATTTCAGCTAAAATGAAAAAGATGATTAGTTTTCTTAAAGGTAAGGTTGTTCAAAAAGAAGAAAAATTTATTGTCTTGGAGGCAGGCCCTTGGGGTTTTAGAATTTTTTGTTCATTTTTAACTGTTGATAAAATGGTTTTAGGCAAGGAGGTCAAGATTTTCACTCACTTGCTTTTTGAAAGAGAACAATTACAACTATATGGCTTTGCCAGCCAAAAGGAATTAGAGCTTTTTAATGTTTTAGAAGGGATTTCTGGCGTGGGGCCAAAAACATCCTTGGCGCTTTCTTCCTTTGGTTCTTTAGAAAAACTTAAAAAAGCAATTGAGTCCGGCAAGCCGCTCACCGGAGTAAAGGGTATTGGCAAGAAGCGGTTCCAAAGAATAATCTTAGAATTGACGGGCAAAATAAAAGAGATTGAGAAAAGTAAGAGCAAAGAAAAGACAGAAGAAAAAGATGAGGCCTTAGAGGCCTTAAAATCCCTTGGCTTTTCCCAAGAAGAAGCAAAGACAGCTCTTTTGCGGGTGCCTTTTGAAACAAAAGATACAGAAAGCAAAATTAAAGTTGCGCTCAGGGCTTTAGGAAAAAGGTAGGAATTTGCCCAAGGTTTTTTGCGGTTGGTGACCCTACGGGGAGTCGAACCCCGATTTTCAGGTTGAAAACCTGGCGTCCTAACCATTAGACGATAGGGCCCCGATAAACTTAATTGTAGAAGAAATTTGGAAAAAGGCAAGGAAAAAACTATTATTAAATCGGAAACTGAAAAATCAAGTCCGAAGCACCGCAGATTTTTCAGATTTTCCGATTAAGCCCGCTCTAATTTTGCCATTCCATTTAAGAATTAACTTGACA
>CAZUDS010000063.1:0-3923 GCA_964619425.1 uncultured Candidatus Saccharibacteria bacterium | reverse complement strand
TTGCTCTTCTGAAATTTTCGCTCGTTTCATTGCTGCCATTTGCATCTTGGAAACCAAAATCAAGCCGAGCAAAGAGCTATTAATCTCTCCTGTTCTTCCCTTGGAAAGATTGGCTAAGAAAATTTTACCTTGTTCCATTATTTCCTCCAAATTAAAACCGCAACGCGGCTGGCCAATAATGTTGCGCATCATTTCGTTGCCAACAAACCGGCCCACCTTTGAAACCACATAACCCAACATATCTGATTTAGTATTGCCAGTAGTTTGTTTCCACTCTTTAAGCCAAAAACCCCTGACTAAAGGGTCAGTCACTTTTTTCAGGCGATTTTCTAAAAATTCTGCGTCAGTAAAGACCCTGGGAATTTCTACTAAAGTGCCGGGATTTTTTTTGTCAGCCATTATCGCTAACATCGCATTTCTCATATAATGCTCAAACATCGGGCCAATTATTTCTGGCGGAAAAAGTTTATGAAAAATGCTTATCATTTCTTGAACAGCAAAATCCTTTTGTTCCGGGGAGTCATATTCAAGCATGTTCAAACCCATAGGCCGTTCCATGTCAAAGGGCTCAAATAAAACCACATCTTTAATCCTTTGTTCAGGAATATTAGCTAAAATTACCTCAATCAGCTCACCGTGCGGATCTATTACTCCTACCCCTTCTCCTTTTTCAATATCCTGACGAACCATTTCTGTTAAAAGGCTGGTCTTACCGGTTCCGGTTTGCCCAATAATATAAAAATGGCGGCGTCTATCAGCCCTTGAGACGAAATAGACCTTCTTTTCTTCTCCCCTGAACTCACTTTTTCCGATTAGATTTAGACCTGTCTCCGGCAGTTCAACCGGCGGAGGAGCGGTCTTGCTTTTCAACATTTTAACATAAGGCGTTTCGGTGTGATGAGTCGGGAAGTGATAGATGCTGACCAATTCTTCAATATTTAATATGTTTTCCTGGGACTGATTAAAATTTCTAAAAATGAAATCATAGACCAGTTTTTTAAGATTTCTCCCCCTTAACTTCCTTGTCTTAAAGCTATTCATGGCAAAAAGCGAAAATTGACCAAAAGCCGCCTCTAAATGCCTTAAAATTTCGTCAGCCCTTTCCTGACTCTTGGCTGAGACCACTAATCTGATATTTGCCTCAAAGGCCTGTTTTTGAATTTTTTCTTGGACTGCTTGAACAACTTTCTCACTCACTATTATTTTCTTCTCTTCTTGAGTTCCTTTCTCTGTTTCTTTTTTCTGCTTCTCTTTATCTGCCTGACCGGTAAAAACATCTATTACCTCTCTCAACGTGCCCCAGATTGAAGACCTAAAAATTTCAGCAGTGGCTATATTAACAGATTTGCCTTGGGTAATTTTAGTTAAAACCTCAGCGCCAATCTCTCTCCAGTCGCGTTTAATCATCGGCCTAATAACCAACTGAACTGCTGCCCCTTCATTTTCGGCAACTTTGCTTAAGGCATTGGTGATGCTGGTAATGGGGTCTTTGTCTAAGTTTTTATAAGTACTAATCGGCAAAAACGGAGAACTTTTTAATTTCAAAAAAGAGCCGGTAGCAACACCAGCCGGTTGGAAAATAGTGTAGTCCTGGGGCACTTTTTCCACCAGCGCGCTGGGATAAACTCCTTGAACATATTTTTCAAGGGCAGTTTCTAAATGTTTAGGAACCGCGACATAGAACGAAATATCTGTTCCTCCGGTCTGAGAGGCAATTTCAAAAACAATCCGCGGAGAACCATGAATAATTCTTTTGAAAAACCCGGATTCTTTCAAAGATAGAAAAGAGCTATAAACCTGCTCCATCCGACCAATCAGCGCTTTCTCTCCTTTTTCTTCCCCCTCACCTTTCTTTAACTCATACTTGGGCATGGTGACTGAGAAAAGAACCATATCAAAACTGGCTAAAAGCCGGCCCTTTCTTGTTTTTTTAACAAACAAAAAAACCAAGAACCCGAGTATTACCAGACCAAAAATAAAAATAAACCAATATAAAACTGCCATAATAACGCGACACTAATTAGCACATAGGCACTCGGTCGCTTTGCTCCCTCGTGCACTATTCCGCCCTAATTTTGCAAGAGTTATCACTAGCAAGGCACTCGCTCGCTTCGCTCGCTCGGGGTTATCCACCCTCTGCCTTGCGGGAGTTAAACCAAGTTTATTTTTCTACTTGGCTGATTCTTCAACCGAACAGCAAAATTAGAGCGGGCTTAATCGGAAAATCTGAAAAATCTGCGTCCTTCGGACTTGATTTTTCAGTTTCCGATATAACGAATTTCACTCGAATAGTTAACCGCTCGCCTCGCAATTAAGGAAGTCGTTTATTAAAAAAACTTTCTATAACGTTCGTCCCTGGCCAGAAAGTCATGAAAAGCGTCTAAACGATGATAACCAGAGCGATTAGCTGCATTGATAGCGCTGGGCAACCCTCGTTTTTCGGCAATCCCTAAAAGACCATTTATTTCTCCTTCGTCAAACTCCTTAATTCCACCTACTTCTTGCCCTGCCTCTTTTTTCAATTCAGGTCTCAACCCGATTTCTTTTGGCTCTTCCTCTAATCCTTCCCCTGGTTCTTCCTCGACAACTCCTTCCTTTTTAACTCCTTCCTCGACAACTCCTTCCTTTTCAACTAAGGACTCCTCTGGTTCTGGCCTTACTCCCTCTCCTCCTTCTTTGGAGGAACTTTGGCCGGCCGCAATCTTTTCACTGAAACCTCGGTCTCCTTTTGAAATATTAGTATCCATGTTTTAATAAAAGTTAGGCGATGATTAATCTTTCATCAAGCCCTTCTTGCTTTTAACTTAAATTAGAGCGCGGGAAACGAACCAGAATCCCCCACCCCCCTTAATACAGCTTTATAATAGCATATTGAGGTGAAAAAAACAAAAATACAATGTTCAGATCCCGGCTTCGAACATTACAATTAGCCCTTCCATAACAATCGGGGGGGCTTGCCTTCTCCCAATATAGCCGATGATTCCGCACATATTTTAGGTAACAAAATTAATCAATCTATCTTTAACAAAAATTGTCTTTTTGATTTCTTTTTTGCCCAGCCATTTTTGAATTTTGGGGGATTTCAGGGCTGTTTTTTTTGCCTCTGCCTCCAAAATGCCGATTTTCTCCTCAATCTGGTCGCGGACTTTGCCATTAATTTGAACAATTAGAGTAAAGATTTCTTCTTCAATCAATTTTTTATCATATTCTGGCCATTTTTCCTGAAAAATAGACCTGAATTGTTTTGAATTTGAAATTTGGTGCTTAGAATTTATTTGAGATTTGGTGCTTGGTGCTTGGTGCTTGAGGAATTGAAACAGTTCCTCAGAGATATGCGGCGCAAACGGCGCCAATAGCAAAACCAAGGGCTTAACTAATTCTAAAGTATAAACCTTAGACTCTTCCAATTCATTAACATAAGTCATCAAAGCCGCAATCCCTGTATTAAACCTTAAATTCTCAATGTCTTCTGTCGCCTTTTTGATAGTTTGATGTAACTTTCTTTCTAAATCTTTATTGAATTTTGAACTTTTAACTGTAACTTTTAACTTTTCACTTTTAACTTTTAACTTTGTTCCAAGGACCCATATTTTATTCAAAAACCTCACTATCCCAGCAATCCCTTTATCACTAAAATCACCACCTTGGCTGAAGGGGCCCAAAAAGAGCAGGTACAGCCGCAAAACATCAGCTCCGTATTTTTCAATATATTGGTCGGGCACCACCACATTGCCCTTTGATTTGGACATTTTAGCCCCATCTTTTGTAATGTGACCGTGAGCCCGGAATTTCTTAAACGGTTCTTCAAAATCTAAATGACCCAAATTATGCAAAGCCATAGTAATAAATCTTGTATAGAGCAAATGTAAACAGGCGTGTTCTGGTGCACCAATATATAGATCTACGGGGAGCCATTTTTTTAG
>CAZUDS010000062.1:0-4145 GCA_964619425.1 uncultured Candidatus Saccharibacteria bacterium | reverse complement strand
GTTTCGGATTTCGGATTTCGGATTTCGAATTTTATCAGTGGGATTTGTGATTTGGGATTTATTTAAAATTTAGAATTTCGGATTTAGGATTTCGGATTTTTTTCTTAGAGAGTGCTTATGTGTGGATGTTTAATTTTGTCGCTAACTTGGGGAGGTGAAACCCTTTCTTTAGGACAAAATTAGCTGGTCGAAGCATCCTTCAAGAAAAATAAAAATATTTTAGAATTATGAACCTAACACTAATTGGTCGTTGGGCTTTTCTCATCGGTTTTATCTTAGCGGTTTTGGCGGGTCTTGGCGGTCAGGTTCCTGCCTTACCTCTTGTTCTTTTTGTTTTGGGCTTGATTGTCGGGCTTTTGAATGTAACCGGGAAAGAAAGTAATAGTTTTTTGATATCAGTTATTGCTTTATTGGTAATCGGTGTTGCTGGTCTTCAATTTGGCGGTGAAGTTTTGAGTTCTATTTTGAATAACTTTATTGCTTTCGTTTCTGCTGCTGGTCTTGTGGTGGCCCTGAAACAAATCTTAATTACTGCCAGGTCTACGGCTGCTTAATTCCGGACTTGGATTACAGTATCAAATACCGCCAATCTTGGCGGTATTTGATACTGCCAGACAATATGGTTAAGCCAAAATTCAAAAAGACCACATTTTTCAATGATTTGCGCGTTATCACTTATCCTATTGGGACCACGGAAGCGGTTACCCTTTTAGTTTTGGTGGGGACGGGTTCAAAGTATGAAAAAAGAGAAATCAACGGCATTTCTCATTTTTTAGAACATATGGTTTTCAAGGGCACAAAAAATCGGCCCAACACCCTTGATATTGCCAAGGACTTAGATGGAATAGGGGGCATCTATAATGCTTTCACCGGTAAAGAGTATACTGGTTTTTGGGTAAAAGTTGACAAAGCCCACCTGAATTTAGCTTTTGATGTTTTGTCAGATATGCTTTTTAATTCCCTTTTTCGGGAAAAGGCAATAGAAAAAGAGAAAAGAGTAATCTCTGAAGAAATTAATATGATTAAAGACAGCCCCCAGGACTATATTTTAGATCTTTGGGAGGAATTGTTATACGGGGATCAACCGGCTGGTTGGATGATTTCAGGGACTAAAAATTCAGTTTCTAAAATTTTCAGAACCGACCTTGTTAATTATCTCAAGAAACAATTTACAGCTGAAAATGCAATTATTGTGATATCTGGTAACTTTAAAGAAAAAGAGGTATTGGCAAAAATCAAAAAATATTTCGCCCCTTTCAAAAAAAGAAAGCCCCAAAGTAAAAAACTGACCAAAGAAATTCAGGTAAGGCCCCAGGTTTTAACTCATTTTAAGAAGACCGACCAAAGCCATTTATGCTTAGGAGTAAGGACTTTTGACCTTTTTAATCCTAAAAGATATGTTTTAGCTGTTTTAGCTACTCTTTTGGGCGGTGTGATGAGTTCCCGACTTTTTATTGAGGTAAGAGAAAAAAGGGGCTTGGCTTATTATATTAGAACTACCCCCCAATTATATACTGACGTTGGCTATTTAGTAACTCAGGCAGGCGTGGACAATAAAAGAGTAAAGACGGCGATCGGTGTGATTTTGAAAGAACACAAAAAGCTTAGAGAAAAAAAAGTTTCCAAAGAAGAGCTAAGAAAAGCAAAAGAGAGTATTAAGGGCAAAATCTACCTGGGCTTGGAAACCTCTGATGACTGGGCAAGTTTTTTGGCAAGCCAAGAACTTTTAAGGAAAAAGATTTTTCTTCCCGCCGAAGAGTGTGCTATGATAGATAAAGTGAGCGCGGAAGATATTATTGATTTAGCCCGAGAGATTTTTCAACCCGAGAAATTGAATTTGTCTCTCATTGGCCCCTTTAAGAACAAAAAAGAATTTGAGAGGTTATTAACTATATGAACGATCAAAAATTCCTTTTAGACATTTCCTGGACAACCATCTTAAAAATAGTGACAGTTGTTTTTTCCTTTTACTTCATTTATTTGGTTGGCGATATCTTGATTTGGTTTCTTTTCGCCTTGGTTATATCATTACTGCTCAATCCGATTGTTGATTTTTTAGAAGCAATGAGGATGCCTCGGTTTGTCTCTATCGTTTTGCTTTATTGTTTTATTCTTGGGTTTATTGGTCTTTTAATTGTTTTAATGGTCCCTATTTTTACTTTTGAGGCCAGGAGTCTTATTGAATTTTCCCGCACTTACTTTGATAGATTATCGCCCCTTTTTAGGGGCTTAGGCATTCAGGCTTTTGAGAATATTGAGATTTTTATTGCCACCTTAGGAGAAACTTTAACTAAAGCAGCGGCTGACATTTTTAGCGCTATTTTTGCTATTTTTGGAGGCGTTATTGCAACTGCTTTTGTTGTTATGATGGGCATTTTCCTTTCTTTGGAAAAAACGTTCGTAGAAAAAATTATTTGCCTATTTTTTCCTGAGAAATATGAAAAACAAGTTTTAGTGATTTGGAAAAAATCCTGTCATAAGATCAGTAGTTGGTTTTTAAGCAGAGTTCTTGCCTGTTTTTTTGTGGGAGCGGCTTCTTTTCTTGTTTTTTGGCTTTTGGATATAAAATATCCTCTTTCCTTATCCTTTATTAATGGGGTTTTGAATTTTGTTCCCTTCCTGGGTCCCTTAATTGCTGGGGTAATAATTTTTCTGGTGAGCGCCTTAGACAGCTTATTTTTGGCAATTTTTGTTGTCTTAGCAATAATTATGATTCAGCTAATCGAAAATAATTTACTTTCTCCAATTTTAGCCAAAAAATTTGTTGGCCTTTCTATGACAATGAGTTTGTTGGCTTTAGTAATAGGGGCTAAACTTTGGGGATTATTGGGAGCTGTTTTAATTATTCCTTTAGTCGCTTTTCTATTTGAATTTATTAAAGGATTTTTAGAGTTAAGAAGGGCAAAAAGCCAAACCCAGACAGAAATTCTTCCAGATGACGAGGGCTCAATGATAGACGACAAGGACTCAATTATTCTTTAGATGGTTACTTTTTATATAGTTGCCACGCCTATTGGAAATTTAGAGGATGTTTCGAGGCGAGCCCTCCGGATATTATCGGAGGTTGATTTAATTTTGTGCGAAGACACGCGCCTAACCCAAAAATTGTTGAACCATTTTGGCATTAATAAACCCGCAATCAGCTATCACCAGCATTCTAGAATTCAAAAAATTGACTATATCATCAACCTCTTAAAACAAGGCAAAAATTTGGCTTTGGTCTCAGACGCAGGAACTCCGGGAATTTCCGATCCGGGCAACAAACTAATCAAAGAAATTGTATCTAAATTTGGGGAAAAAACAACGATTATTCCGATACCCGGCGCTTCAGCAATAACTGCCATTGCTTCTGTTGCCGGTTTTTCTATGGATAGGTTTTTGTTTTTGGGGTTTCCCCCTCACAAAAACAAAAGGCAAAAATTTTTCAGGGCAATAATTGAATCCAAATATCCGATTATTGTTTATGAATCGCCCCATCGCATTTTAAGAACGCTTAATGAATTGATGGTTTTAAGCAAAAATTTGGAATTGGTTGTCGGCCGCGAATTAACCAAAAAATTTGAAACCATTTATCGCGGGAATATTGAAGAAGTGATAAAACAAATAGAAAAAGACAAAATTAAAGGAGAGTTTGTGATGGTGATTGGGGGTTTGCGCGCCCAGAAAAATCACGCCCGCGCTTGACTTTTTTACGATATTAATTAAAACTGAAAATAGTTCATTCTCTCCTGGGCACGGAACGTGCTGGAGAGGAAGGAGGTTGTGATGAGGGAACCGGTCCGTAGGTGGAGGGCATTTTCGAAGATTAAGAACTTTTGGCGGGGCGCGGGCATATTCATGATACTTTGCGCGACGCTCTGGTTTTTCTTAGTTTATCTACCCTATGTACGGGGAAAACCAGGCGGAGAATCCAAGATGTTGGTGGTTTCCGCCCTGACGATTGTTGGTGGCCTCTTGTATTTCATTGGTTTGGTAAAATCCAGAAAAGATCCTCCCTGAATCGTTCTTAGCCCGGCGCATAGACGCACAGCGCCGGGCTTCTTATTTTTATAATTCTTATCAGATTGATATTATGGTAAAATTATATATAGTGTTCGAAGCCGGGATCTGAACATAAATAAAGGTCTACGAATTACGAATAAATA
>CAZUDS010000061.1:0-4451 GCA_964619425.1 uncultured Candidatus Saccharibacteria bacterium | reverse complement strand
TAGAACTTAGAATTTTCCTTCTAAAGAACTGTAAACAACGCGACTAATTCCTACAAAATTAGGATAGATAGTTAGAAACAGGATTAAGTTTTTGTTAGAATCTTACCGCTAAAATTAAAAAGTATTGGAAATTCTTTTGTGAGAAAAGGTCGGAAAACAATATTAATTATTAATCTTTTAAAATATGCTTAAAACAAGCAAAAAGCTAATAAAAGTAGTAGGCAAGACCGAGGATGGAACCAAAGAATCGGTTAATCTTGAACCAGAAAAATGTTTTTGGCTCTACGATGGTCAGGTTTTGAGAAACCTTGAAGAACTATCCCAGGCCTTAGAGAAAATGAGCGATGAGGTCTTTAAGTATCATGCAAATAAAGAAAAAAATGATTTTGCTAATTGGGTAGAGAATATTTTTGGTGATCGGAAATTAGCCAGTGATTTGAAAAAAGTAAAGACAGCTAAGACAGCGGCCAAGAAAGTTAAAATAAGAATTCAATAACCTTCAGTTACGAAATACAATAATCAGCGATAACCAGTTTTACCCCGTTAGAGAATAGCAGGCGTGTTTAATAAATTAAGAGATCGATTCTCTAACGGGGTAAATCAGCGGGAGCTTTGCGCTTAAAAAGGGCGTGGACAGCCATAGCAAGCTTTGAAAATTTCTATTTCGTAATTCAGAGTAAATAGATATGGTCAAAAGAAAAGAAAAAGAAGAATCAGTCCTGGTTGGGGCTGATTGTCTTTTTGAAATTTCCTGGGAAGCCGGCAACAAGGTGGGCGGGATTTATACTGTTTTGAAATCCAAGGCCAACCAGATGGTAAGGGCTTATGGTAGCCAAAATTATTATTTAATTGGACCCTATTTCCCAGAGAGAATTAAAGGCTTCTTTCAAGAAGAAATTCCTCCCAAAAAATTTGAGCCGGTTTTTGCTGAATTGATAAAGGAGGGAATCAGGTGTCATTTTGGGAGATGGCTAATTGAGGGTGAGCCCAAGCTGATTTTAATGGACTTTAAGGATTATTGGCCTCAGTTAAATCAGATTAAAACTAAACTCTGGCAGGACTATCAAATAGATTCTTTGGGAACCGGTTATGATTTCAATGAGCCGGTTCTCTGGGCCACTGCCACCGGCCTCTTTTTGGAAAAAGCAAGTCCTCTTTTTAAGGAAGAAAAGATAGTGGCTCATTTTCATGAGTGGCTAAGCGGAGCCGGGCTTTTGTATTTGTCAAAAAAACAAAAGATAGGCACTGTTTTTACCACTCACGCCACATGCTTAGGGAGAACTTTGAGTTACCACAATGTTGATTTTTATTCAATCTTGCGCAAAATTGATCCGGAAAGAGAAATTAGTAGATATAATATTAAAGCCAAGCACCAATTAGAAAAACAGACCGCTCAAAATTGTGACGTTTTTACTACGGTCAGTGAAATTACTGCCTTGGAGGCCGAACGGTTTTTAGGCAGAAAACCAGATCTTTTACTCCCTAATGGATTAGAAGCCGAGAAATTTCTTAGCTTTGAAGAAATAGTAATTAAGCACCGCCTTCAAAGAGAGCGGTTAAAAGAATTTTTACTTTTTTATTTTTTTCCTTATTACGATTTTGATTTGGAAAATACTCTTTTCTATTTTATAGTTGGGAGATATGAATTTCGGGCTAAAGGCATTGATATATTTATTAAGGCCTTAGCCAAACTCAATCAACAACTCATAAAGAATAAAAGCAAAAAAACAATTGTTGCTTTCTTTTGGATTCCCGCTGCGGTTCGGGAAATAAAGCCCGAGCTTTTAGAAAATAGAGAATTTTTTAAGGATATTAAAGATAGCTTAGAGGAAATTTCTTGGGAGACCGAAGAAAAAATTCTTTATAGTATAATTTCAGGCAAAAAAATTACTGAGAAGGTTTTATTTGAAGAAGATTTCTTGTTTGATATAAAAAAGAAACTAATGAAATTAAAAAGAGAAGGTCAGCCCTTCTTGTCTACTCATAATTTGATTGATCCCCAAGATGTTATTTTAAGTTCTCTTCAGGAAGCTGGCCTGACCAATAAAAAAAGCGACAAAGTAAAAGCGGTCTTTTACCCGATTTATTTGACCGGCCACGATGGGCTGTCAAATCTAAACTATCAGGAGAGCATTCAGGCCTGTCATTTAGGGGTCTTCCCTTCTTTTTATGAGCCCTGGGGTTATACCCCTTTAGAAGCGGCCGCTCTGGGCGTTACTTCAGTAACTACTGACTTAGCCGGCTTTGGTAGATTTTGTCAAGGACTGAACAAAGAAGAAAAATACCCAGGGATCTTTGTTTTAGAAAGATTCCATAAAACAGACAGAGAAGAAATTGAATCGCTTGCCCGTTTTCTTTATCGTTTTTCTCAGTTTTCTCGGAAGCAGAGAATAGAGAATAAAATTCAGGCGCGGAAAATAGCGGCTCAGGCGGATTGGAAAAATTTCATTAAAAATTATATTCAAGCCCACAATCAAGCAGTTAGAAATGTTTAAAGTTTGACTTTAAATACCTGAAAAATCTATATACTAATAACTATACAGCGGCCGCTGTATAGTTATTATCGCGTTATTAGCGTTTGGAGTGAAGGGTTTGGAGTGAAGGATTGGAAGAACAGTGAAGAACAGGCTAAAATTCGATACAATAAACATCTGAAAAATGAGAGTTATTCATTTTATAGGAAAAACTAAAATAGAAAAAGACATTACCCAAGAAGAAGTGGGTTTTTTATTAAGTAATCACAAAGGGGATTATTTGTCTCTCTTTAACCGCCCGCTTAGCAGATATCAGGGCTGGTTTATAAAAGCGGAAGAAAAACTTTACCGGATAATTGAGAATCTGGAAATAATTGATGCCCCGGTCGTCAGCGAATTAAGAAATTATTTAGGATACATTGAAAGAAAAAGGGGAGAGGTTATAGAGACCTTCTTTTTGCCTGCTTATTACAATTCTTTATTTTACGAGACAAATAAGCCGGTGACGGTTGAGTTAATTTTGGATATCAAAGAATCATTTAGCAATCAAGAATTTGGCCGGAGTTATGAAATTTTTAAAGAAAAAGAGATTATCGTTGAATATCATCAGGTTGGAGAACCCTCTCTTTATTTGGTTATCAAGTCCGATGCTTTGGATTACTTAAAAATAGGGGACTGGGTTCAAAGACATTACCAAATAGACCAAAAAAGGAATTCTCCGCCCTTTGAAAGATATGTTTATAAGGCCTTACAGATGAGAAGTTCAAAAATTGTTTTTTCCGTAGCCAGAAATAAGAATCAAGCCATTCAGGAAGCCCGGGCGGTCTGGGATAAGATTGACTGGTTAAAAAAGCAACGGGAAGAAATTCTGAGAGGCGTTATTGTGCCGGCGAAATTAAAAGAGGAGGAAGTTATGGCCGCCTATTCCTGCGCCAGAAATTCTTTGAATGATTTAGTAGTTTCAGACGGTCTTCAGGAGGGCTTATACGCTGGCTTGCCTTGGTTTTTTCAGTTTTGGACCAGAGATGAAGCAATATCCTTAAAGGCCCTTAGTTATTTTGACCTTTATTTGACTAAAAAAATAATACTTAGGTTAATTAGGAGTATTAATGACAACGGTAGAGTGGCTAATATATCTTTTGGAAAAATGACTTTTGCGCCTCCAGAAAATAGTGATGGAGCGGGGTGGGCTTTCAAGAGGATAGCTGATTTTATTTCCGGGGAAAAATTTAATGAAAAAGAAATTGAAGAGATTAAAACAAAGTTAGAGAAAGCTATTAACGGATTATTGCAGGAATATAGTCAAGACGGGTTTGCCGTGAATGGCTCTTCGGAGACCTGGATGGATAGCATAGATAGAGCCGGGGCAAGAATAGAAGGACAAGCCCTGAGATTGAATATGTATAAATTGGCTTATCAACTCACTCAAGATAAGCAATACTTAAAGTTAGAAAAGCAATTGCGGAAACAAGTGCGAGAAAAATTTTGGAATGGCCAAATTTTAGCCGATGGTCTTGATTTTAAGAAAGGAACGGCTGATTTCTCCATTCGGCCAAATATGTTTTTAGCCGCCTATATTTATCCTCGGCTTTTAAGTAAAAAAGAATGGATTAAATGCTTTGAAAATTCGCTAACTAACTTGTGGTTAAAATGGGGAGGTATGGCCACCATTGACCAAAGAGATCCTTTGTTTGTCCCTGAACATACTGGCGAAACTCCCCAGAGTTATCATAATGGCGATTCCTGGTTTTGGATTAACAATTTAGCGGCTATAGTTCTTTATCGGCTTGACAAAAAAAGGTTCAAAGAATACATTGATAAGATTTTACAAGCCAGCACAAGAGAAATCCTTTGGCAGGGAATAATCGGGCATCACGGAGAGTTAAGCTCGTCTCAAAAATTTACCTCAGAGGGTTCCTGGGTCCAGACCTGGAGCAATGCTCTCTATATTGAAGCTGTAAACGAGATTTACAGGTC
>CAZUDS010000060.1:0-4501 GCA_964619425.1 uncultured Candidatus Saccharibacteria bacterium | reverse complement strand
TATCGGTACCTGAAAACTTTTATTGCCGAGCAAAGTGTAAACAACGCTCGGATTTCTTACAAATAAAAATATTACGTTTCCCGGCAACTCAATTTGTACTCTTCATCTTCAATATTTTCT
Organism: uncultured Candidatus Saccharibacteria bacterium; assembly: GCA_964619425.1. Taxonomy (GTDB): domain Bacteria; phylum Patescibacteriota; class Minisyncoccia; order Minisyncoccales; family CAZUDS01; genus CAZUDS01. The sequence goes on along the minus strand of CAZUDS010000060.1, from coordinate 4,381 downwards.
CTCACAAACGAATGGGGCTTAATAATACAGTTCTTACCAATTATTACGCCTGGCATCAATGAACAGTGATGACCGACTTTAGTATTTTCGCCCAAAATAGCGCCGAGGGATTTTAAGCCGGTAGAGACCTTCTTTCCTTTGACTACGGCCTTAACTGGCTCTTTGTCAAGTCGTTCATGGGCCAAAACCGTCCCGGCTCCCAGTTGGCAGTTTTTATCTAAAATTGAGTGGGATAAAAAACTAGAATAAATCTGGACTCGTTCCCGCAAAATAGAACTTTCTAACTCGGTAAGGCCTTCTATACGAATATCATCTTCTAAATTAGAATATTGATCCAACTTAGCGCCCGCTTTCACGATAGTATTGTCTCCAATATAGCAGGGTCCTGAAATTTTTGCCTCATAAATTTTTACATTTTTGCCAATCTGGACCTTGCCTTCAATCTTTGCCCCCTTAGAAATCTCGGCGCTGTCTTCTATTTTATTTTTTAGAAATCTGCCAAATAAATATTTCTCATACCTGAATAAATCCCAAGGAAATTTAAGAAAAAGAGCGGCTTTTTGGGTAAAAGCCATTTTTGCCTCTTTTTCTTTAGCATACAAAATGATTGCCTGAATTAACGAATAAGGATGGCAGGGAATCTTTTTGAGGTAGTCAAAAAATTCTTTTGGCAGAAAATAAAAACCGACATTCTTTAGGTTAGATGGAGCTTCGCCTTTTTTCGGTTTTTCAACAATATCTAAAATCTTGTCTTTTTTTACTTTCAAAATACCAAACAAGTGGGGCATTTTTGTCGGTGCGGCCAAAACAACTAAGGTCTTTTTCTGGGCTTTGGCCAAGACCTCTCTAATATATTCTTTGGCCTCAAGACATTCTCCGTTCATCAAAAAAAAGCTGTTCTTGATAAATTTTGCTGCCCTTAAAAGAGCATCGCCTGTTCCTAAGGGCTTTTCTTGAACAATAAATTTTAAGTTCTTGAAACGAAAAGGAATTAATGCTTTTTCTATTTCTTTTGTTGATTTTTGAACAATAATTATTTCTTTGATTCCTGCCTCCCGGAGTTCTTTTAATAAATAAAAAATCAGGGGCTTTCCCATAATTTTGAATAAACACTTGTGTTGGGAATTAAGAGGCCAGAATCTGGATGATTCACCAGCCGCCAAAATAATTGCCTGCATAGATTCCTAATTTATTAAAATTAAAATATGCCTGCCATTCTCTAACCGGCTTTTAGGTAAAATAAGCATTAACAATGTACTGCTTAACCATGCGATGGGAATTAAACATTGAACCATTAAGCATAATACAGGACTGCATTATTTTCTGCCATTTCTCTTTATCTTTATAATAAGTAGGGATAATGATTTGCTCTAATTTGGTATATAGCTCATCAGCTTCTTCCCGGTCATAACTTTCAGATTGATCTCTTTTGCCGATTGACCAACCAGTGACATTTTCTAAATGACCTTCTAACCACCAGCCGTCTAAAACGCCTAAACTAGGCACGCCATTCAAAGCCGCCTTCATGCCGCTAGTGCCAGAGGCCTCTAGGGGGGCCTGAGGGGTATTTAGCCACAAATCTACTCCCGCAACCATTAATTTAGCAATATCTATATTATAATTCTCTATAAAAACAACTTTGATGTTCGGATCCGACTCTAATTCCTTTTTTACCTGAAAAACATATTTTAAGTTTTCTTTTCCCTGCCAGTCGTCAGGAGCGGCCTCGCCGGAAAAAATAATTTGTAAAGGTCCCTTATCTTCGGCTATTTTTTTGAGCCGGGCTAAGTCCATAAACAATAAATAAGATCTTTTATATAAAGTAAATCGTCGAGCCCAACCAATGGTTAAAACGTCATTTTTTAATTTTAGATTGTTTTGTTTGTTAACAAAATTTATTAATTTTTCCTTTGATTGCTGGTGTGCTTTAGCGATTTGTTCTGTCGGCACGGAAAAAATATACCTTAAGCAACTGGGGTCTTTTTTGCAGGACTCCCCCAAGTATTGGGTATAAGCCATTTTCAAAAAATCACTTGTCCAAAATAGATGATGGACGCCGTTAGTGATTGATTCTATCGGATAATTGGGAAACATTCCAGAAGATATTTGTTGATGCCTTACCGCCACTCCATTAATGTATTTGCTGTATTTTAGGGCTAAATAGGTCATATTCAATTGTTTCTGGTAATAAAGATTCTCAACCTTTTCTTTTTTTACTTGCTCTAAGTGTTTTTTCAAAAGTTTCTCTGCCAGTGAAAGCGGAAACCGGTCATGGCCTGCAGGAACCGGGGTATGGGTGGTGAAAACAATTTTTTCCCGCACGGATTTTTTGTTCAACTTTTTAAGCAGTTCCAAAACAGCCAGCGCTGAATGACCCTCATTAAGATGATATTTTTGAATATTGCCATAGTTTAATACTGCTAAGGTTTTTATTCCGCCGATTCCTAAAATTATTTCCTGTTTTAAGCGATGCTCTTGGTCCCCGCCGTATAAATCAAAAGTTATTTTTTTGTCTTGCTCATTATTTCCCTCGCAATTAGTATCTAAAAAATAGACAGGCAGCCCGTATCCTGTGACTCCCTTAATAGTGTATTTCCAAATCCGAACTCTCACTTCTCTATCTTCAACAAAAACCGATATTGTTTGCGGCAATAAAGTTAAGAACTTTCTTGGATTCCATTCTTCATATATTTCTTTTTGATTGCCTTCTTCATCCACTTTTTGAGTAAAATGCCTAGCCAAGAGAGTAATGCCTACCACAGGAACCCGCAAGTCAGCGCAAGACCGTAATGTATCACCGGCTAAAACCCCTAAGCCGCCGGCATAAGTGGGTATTTTAACGTCAGCGCTAATTTCCATAGAAAAGTAAGCAATCCTAGGGTCTTTTGTGAAAATATTTTTCATAATAAGCGAAAAAGTATTATTTTTAAGTATTATTTTTGACAGACGAACATTCGGCAATTTCTCCTCTCTCACGTCCTATTCCCTCCTGAATTGTCTCGGAATTTCAGCTTTATTGAAATAATGCCCTCTTTCAATGCTGCCGGGCCAGGGCTCGAACCTGAACTTTCCACGTCCAAAGCGTGGCGTGTTACCAGTTACACCACCCGGCATTGTTTCTTTACCCCGTCAGACAAAACCACCGTCAGCGCAAGCCGTTAGAGAACGAAGTTTTCTAACGGGGTTTACTCCAGGGTTCAAAATTAATTCTGGCTTGAACCCTGCGTTCTTTAATCTTTCTTTTGTAAAATTTCAATCACCGCTAATTCTAAGGGTAGTTGAGGAATTGAGGAATATCTCATCTTATTTTCTACCTCCAGAAAAATCTCTAAGATTTGGCGAAGTTGGATCTCCCCTATTCCGGAAATCTGCTCTTTTAATTTGTGGAATTCTTCTTCGGTTAAACCGGCAAGAATGGGATTCAAAATTTCACCGTTTATTTTTGTTACCAGCCCTTGACGTAGATAATTAATCAAAGCCGTAGTAAATTCCGGCAAGCCCTGCCCTTTTTCTGAAATTTCATTAATAAAGTTCAAAGCCGCTGACGCCTCCTTTTTTATTAAAAAATCAACAAATTGGCTAATCAAGGTTGTTCCCGTTAAGCCCAGTAATTTCTTAATATCAGTCGCTGTAATTCTTTCTTTGTCATTTCCCTGAGAAAAAATAAGGACTTGGCCTAAAATACTCTCAGCATCTCTTAAAGAACCGCCTGAATTAATGGCAATTAATTCTAAGGCCTGCTTTTCAATTTTGACTTTTTCCGCCTTTGAGAGAATTTCTAATCTTTTTACGATTTCGGGTAAGGTCAATCTCCAAAAATCAAATCTCTGGCAACGAGAGATAATAGTAGGGAGCATTTTATGAATCTCTGTTGTCGCTAAAATAAAAATGGCATGGGCTGGCGGCTCTTCAAGGGTTTTCAATAAAGCATTGGCCGCCTCTTTGGTAAGCTGATGGCTTTCGTCAATAATAAAGACCTTGTATTTTGCTTTATTAGGAACAAACCTTATGCCTTCTTTCAGTTCCCTGATTTCATCAATGCCCCGATGGGAAGCAGCATCAATTTCTATTAAATCAATCGCTCTGCCTTCTGTAATCTCTTGGCAGGAAGAACATTTATTGCAGGGTTCAGAGCCCTGGAGATCTTCGCAGTTAACGGCTTTAGCCAAAAGACGAGCCATAGTTGTCTTCCCGCTGCCTTTGGGGCCAGAAAATAAATAGGCGTGAGAAATTATGCCTAAAGCAATGGCGTTGGTCAAGGTCTTAACTATATGTCCCTGCCCAATTATCTCGCTAAAAGCCCGGGGCCTGTACTTTCTGTATAAAACTAAATTAGCCATATTTTAATAATATTGTAGCAAAGATTTGAGATTTTTTCCAG
>CAZUDS010000059.1:0-4561 GCA_964619425.1 uncultured Candidatus Saccharibacteria bacterium | reverse complement strand
TCTAACATGACCGAAAGGCAAAAATTTATTTTGAATAAGATTGTCCAGGAATATATTTATCAGGCAACGCCTGTGAGTTCTCAGCTTTTGAAGAGAAAATATAATATTGGTTTGAAACCCGCCAGCATTCGTTTAGAGCTGCACAAATTAACTGATTTGGGGTATTTAGAGCAGCCCCACATCTCAGCCGGTAGAGTACCCACTGATAAGGGATATCGTTTCTTTGTTGATGAACTCTGCGAAAAAGAGAAAATATTTTTTCCTGAGAAGAAAATTTCAGAAAGACTTTCTCTTTTAGAAAAAGAAGTGCCAGATGTTTTTAGGTTTTTATCAGAACTGACTAAGGTTTTAGCTGATTTTTCTTCTAACTTAGCTTTCACTTTTATTGCCGAGGAGATGATTTTCTTCAAAGAGGGTTGGTCAAAGGTCTTAAAGGAACCAGAGTTTCGGAGCTTAAACTGTGCCAGAGAATTTGTGAAAACATTTCAGGAATTGGAGCAAAATATAGAAGAATTTTTAGGGGGCGGGGAAGGACTTAAAATTCACTCTGCAAGGGAAATTGATGAGCGTCAGAAAAATAATTTCTGGGGATTTTCTAGCGGGGTAAAAGTTCTTATTGGTAAAGAGAGCAAGATTCCTTGCGCTAAAGATTTCAGTGTTATTTTGGGTTCAGCCAAATTTCCCAAGAAAAGAAAAGGGGCTTTTGCTATTTTAGGACCAAAAAGAATGCATTACTCAAGAAACATTGGCTTAGTTAATTCTTTGGTAAAATTTTTAGAAAAATGTTAATATTATGAGTGAAAAAACAAAACCCAAGAAAGGGATAAAAATTGAGAGTTTAGAAAAAAAATTACAAGATGGCGAAAAATTAAGACAGGATTTCAGCCCCCTCGCCATCCAGATAGAAGAGTTAAAAAAGGAATTGAAAGAATGTCAAAAAGAAAAAGATAACTACTTAAAGGGTTGGCAAAGAGAAAGGGCCGACTTTCTGAATTACAAGAAAGAGGAGACAGAAAGGATTAAGGGCTTTCTAAAATATGCTGGAGAATCCTTGACTTTGGAAATCCTGCCTATTTTAGATAATCTTGAGAAAGCCCAAAAAGAATTGCCAGAGGATTTTAGAGATAATAATTACGTGGAAGGAATTTTGCAGATAAAAAAACAGTTTGAGGATCTTCTTAAGGGGCAGGGGATAGAGAAAATAGAAACATTGGGCAGAAAATTTGATCCTAATTTTCATGAAGTGGTTGAAGAAATTGAATATGAGAGCAGGGAGTCGGGCACGATCGTTGAAGAAGTTAAGGCAGGCTATATGCTTAGGGATAAACTGCTTCGTGCGGCGAAAGTAAAAGTCGTCAAATAATTTTAATGTTATTAATACGATACTAATACACCAACTAACACCAACGATACGAATAATCTATTAGTGTCATTCGTGTTTTATTCGCGTATTGGTGTCGAGCTGAATTATGTCAAAAATATTAGGTATTGATCTCGGCACTACTTTTTCAGCCATGGCGGTGGTTGAGGGAGGAGAGCCAAAAATTATTGAAAACAAGGAAGGGGCAAGGACAACGCCCTCGGTTGTTGCTTTGACTAAAACAAGCGAGCTTTTGGCTGGCATTATTGCGAGGCGTCAGCAAATTACTAATCCTCAGAATACTATTTTTTCTGCCAAAAGATTAATTGGTAGACGTTTTTCGGATTCTCAGGTCCAAAAGGATAAAAAACTTTTACCTTATGAAATTAAGGAAGCAAAAGATGGAGGAGTAGAAATTAGGATGGGCGATAAATGGTACCAGCCAGCCGAAATTTCAGCCCAGGTTCTCAAAAAACTAAAACAAGATGCTCAAGAAAAGTTAGGCGAGAAAATAACCGATGTGGTTATTACCTGTCCTGCTTATTTTGATGACTCCCAAAGAAAAGCAACCAAGGTGGCAGGAGAAATTGCCGGCCTGAATGTTAAGATGATTATTAATGAACCAACGGCTGCTGCTTTAGCTTATGGTCTAACTAAAAAGAGAGACCAGCAAATTTTGGTCTATGACTTTGGCGGGGGCACTTTTGATATTTCAATTTTGGATGTTCGCAAAGACCCTGATACCCTTGAGGTAATTGGCGTGGGTGGCGATACCCATCTTGGTGGCGACGATTTTGACCAAAAAATAATGGGTTGGATAATTGAGCAATTTAAGAAAGAGCAAGGAATTGATTTGTCAAAGGATACTTTAGCCCTGCAGAGAATCAAAGAGGCGGCAGAAAAAGCAAAAATTGAATTGTCAACAACTTTGGAAACAGAAATTAACTTGCCTTTTATTACCTCAGATGCGGCTGGTCCCAAACATCTTTACTTGAAACTAAACCGAGCTCAATTTGAAAACTTAGTTAGAGAATACATTGATAAATCAATTGAATTGGTCAAGCAAACCTTGAAAGAGGCAAAACTCGGGGCCCAAGATATTGAAGAGATTATTTTGGTCGGCGGACAAACAAGAACACCAGCCATTCAGGAAGCGATTAAAAATCTTTTTAAGAAAGAACCCAATAAATCAATAAATCCTGATGAGGTAGTGGCTATCGGCGCCGCTATTCAAGGAGCAATTATGGGTGGGGAGGCCAAAGAAGTGCTTTTGTTGGATGCTACCCCTCTTTCTTTGGGAATTGAGACCCTGGGTGGAGTTAATACTATTTTAATTCCCAAAAACACTACCTATCCTACTGAAAAAACTCAAATCTTTTCAACGGCTGCTGATAATCAGCCCTCAGTGGAAATTCATGTTTTGCAAGGTGAACGGCCAATGGCAGATAGTAACAAGTCATTGGGCAGATTTATTTTAGACGGTGTTCCGCCTGCTCCTCGCGGCATCCCCCAAATTGAAGTTAGTTTTGATATTGATGCTAATGGCATTTTGAATGTTAAAGCCCAAGACAAAGCAACTGGTAAATCGCAATCCATTCGTATAGAGGGGTCAAGCGGTTTGAGTAAAGAAGAAGTAGAAAAATTGAAAAAAGAAGCCGAACTTCATACAGAAGAAGACAAAAAGAAGCGTGACCTGATAGAAGCAAGAAATACGACAGATATTCTTATTTATACTACTGAAAAGACCTTACGAGAAGCAGGTGATAAAATTTCTCCAGATACCAAAAAAGAAATTGAAGAAAAAATTGACCAATTGAAAAAAGTTAAAGATGGCGATAATATTGAAGAAATAAAACAAAAGACATCCGAATTATCTCAGGTAATTCAGAAAGTGGGAGCCGAGATGTATAAAGCAGCCAGCGGAAAGAAACCGCCGGAAGAAGGAGAGGGACCTAAAGCGGAAAAAGGGGAATACAGAGAGAAATAAAATCACAAACCACAAATCACAAATTCCAAATAAATTCCACTGTCGCCAAAGGCGACTCCCCGTAGGGTTGATTCCAATTTCCAAAAGCAATCCTACGGGGAGTTCCGCACTTCGTGCGGTCCAGCAAAACCTATAGTTTGTAATTTGGTGCTTGGTGCTTGGAATTTCTTTTGCGAAGCAAAAGTATGAAGGATTATTATCAAATTTTAGGGGTTTCTCGGCAGGCCTCGCCAGAGGAAATTAAAAAAGCCTTTCATAAATTAGCTCATAAATACCATCCTCATAAAGGTGGTGATGAGAAAAAGTTTAAAGAAATAAACGAGGCCTATCAGATTTTGAACAATCCGGAAAAGAAGTCCCAATATGATAGATTTGGCAGAGTTTTTGAAGCCGGTAGCGCAGGGGAAGCAGGGTTTGATTTTAACGATTTTCGGCGACAAGCAGAGGGGACTGGCTTTGGGTTTGACTTCGATTTTGGCTCTAGGGCCGGTTTTGACACCTTAGGAGATCTGTTTGGAGAATTTTTTGGTGGAGAAAAAGTAAGAAGAAAAAAACAAAAGAAAGGCCAAGACATTATAGTAGATATCGAAATTCCTTTAGAAGCAACCTCAAAAGGCCAAAGCAAAGAATTTACCCTTTATAAATGGATTGTTTGTTCCAGGTGTAGCGGAACAGGAGCTGAACCTGGCACAGGCCTTGATGAGTGTTTTTCCTGCCGGGGTTCCGGTGAAGTTCAACAGATGAGAAGAACGATTTTTGGCACCCTTGCCCGTTACGTTGTCTGCCCTGAATGCAAGGGAGAGGGGAATCGGCCTAAAAAGTTTTGTAATGTTTGCCGGGGAGAGGGAAGAATTAGAGATAGAGAAAAAATAAGGGTTTTTATTCCAGCTGGCGTTGATTCTGGTCAAATGATAAAAATAGCTGGCAAAGGTGAGGCAGGCAAAAGAGGAGCAAAACAGGGCGATCTCTATTTAAAGATTTTTATTAGGCCTCACGCGATTTTTGAAAGACAAGGCGATGATTTATATCTTATCAAAGAAATTCCTTTTTCCTTGGCCTCTCTTGGCGGTGAGGTTGAAGTACCCACTTTAGAGGGGAAAGATATTTTATTAAAAGTGCCAACTGGTTCTGAATCAGGTAAAGTTTTAAGGCTATCTGGCAAAGGTATTCCTTATTTTTCAGGTTTGGGCCGCGGCCATTTATATGTGGAATTG
>CAZUDS010000058.1:0-4808 GCA_964619425.1 uncultured Candidatus Saccharibacteria bacterium | reverse complement strand
AAATTTACCATGAAAACTTTATTGCCTCGCTTAATTAAAATCTGTAAACAACGCGTCTAATTCCTACAAATAAAAGTGCTACATATCGGCCGAAATTTTTAATAGGTCGGAATAGCCAATAATTAAATAAAAGTTATGCCAAATTTAGAAAGAGGACCAAGAATTGAATCCGGGCGAGAAGGAATAGAGGGAAAAGTGGGAGAAGAAGGAGTAGAGGGAAAAGTGGGAGAAAGAGGAGTAGGGGGAAAAGTGGGGGAAAGAGGAGTAGAAGGAAAGGTGGGAGAAAGAGGAGTAGAAGGAAAGGTGGGAAGAGTTGGGATTGAGGAAGGGTCCTCGCCCTGGGAGAGATTAGCAATAGAGGAAGAAGCTAAACTTATCGAGAGATGTGGGGAAAAATCTAAGAAACTCAGTGAAAGAACCAAGAAAGAGATTGCTTTAATTCTTCGACAAGAAACCGACCAGAGAAGAATTGATTTTATTAGAGAATGGTTTAGAGAACATAAAGATGAAATAAGAGCGAAGGGCTACTACGTGGCAAACGTAGAAGAAGGATATATGGCAAGGGTGACCGCTGAATTAGGAGGATTTCAAGAATTGCAGGAGGAAATTGATAATCTGTATGCTTTAAGGACGGATTTGCAGAAAGGAGAAGTTCCTATTGAGAGCCGATTTTTAGCGCTAAACATCCTTAATGGAAGAGCGCTGAAATTAGAGAGAGAAATAAATATAGCTAAAAAGACAGGAAGAGACACGGCAGTTTTGGAAAGGGAGTACGAAGAACTGTTTCAACTCAGGAAAGAATTAAGCGAAAGCGCCACTGGTACTGGAAAAGATTTAGAGAGGGAAGTTCAAAAAGGAATGGCGCCATTGGAAGGGAGAGGGGAATACATAGATAAAAATCTTCCAAGAAGAGTAGGCCAGGAGAAAGAATATCTTCTAAAATTGGGTTACAAAATAAAAAGAAGGGGATTCCCGATGAGAAGGAAGATAATGATTGTTGATGAAAAGGGGGAGGTTGTGGGTGAGTTTAGAAAAGGAGAAGAGGTAAATGAATTTTTAATAAAAAAAATATTAGGAAAAGAGTGGGATGAAAAAAACTCATTAAGGACAACAAGAAGAAGAGTTTTAGTAGAAAGAGAAATGCACGCCTTTGGCGCTTCCCCAGGAATGGCAGAAGGAGGAATCAATAAGGTTTATGCGAGAGTAAAGAGGAGATTGAAGACCGGATTTACGGAGCGAACTCTCGCGAGGAGGGGAGAGACGGGGGAACAATTAGAAGGAATAGAAAGGGATTTTGAAGGGGGAGGAAAGAATCCTGTTAAATTTATAGAGGATATTCTTCGACGTGAAGGTCCGCTTAGGAGATTGGAAGGAAGGTGGGAAAAAGATAAAGAAAATATCAGAAATTTCTTAGAAAGTCGGGGAATTCCAGTTGACCCTGAAGGTCTAGACAGATCGAAGGGAGAAATGGATAAAAGTGGAGAAATCTATGAGCAAGAAGTAAGAAAAGAAAGGGGCTTTGTTGAGTGGCTTTTATCACTTTTATTCTTTTCTATTCCTGAGTCATCAGGGCCAACAGAGCAAAGAGAGAAAAAATAAAATAAAGATTATGTCTGACGCCAAAATTCTTCTTTATAATGAGAGTTTAAAAAATTTTATAGAGAAAGTTGGACTTAACAGAGAAGATAAAGATGATTTACTAGAAAGATTGTCCCAGATGGATTTGGGTGAGAGAATAGCATTATTCAAAACCTTGACTAATATTTATCTTTTAGACCTGGAAGAAAAAGAGGCAATCAAAAGAGTTAAGAAGTTTTGGCAGAAATAAATAGAAACCCACGACTAAAGTCGTGGTACTTCGTACTTCAATTTTTGCGAAAATTTCATTTTCGCAAAAATTGAGGGTTTATATATTTTGTTATATCGGAGACCGAAAAATCAAGTCCAAAGCACCGTAGATTTTTCAGCTTTTCCGATTAAGCCCGCCCCCACCTTTTGCTCTTTATTGAAAGAAGATTAAAAAATAATTTTATTTTTAGTTTTGAGTACGGACAAAAGGTGGGGGGGCGGAATAGCGCGCGAGGAGCAAAGCGACCGAGCGTCTATGTGCCCGCATTCATCCACGGATAAACCCGTGGTCTTCTGCGGCAAATTATAAAAGGACTCGTCTGACACCCCTATAACTTCGTAATTCAAAGCAAGATAATAAAGTATGAAATTTTATTTAGTAAAAAGATTGTTGCCGTTACTTTTGGTTGGGGGAATAGTTCTCTTGGGATTTTTTATCTTTCGAGGGCCAAAAGGAATTGAAATTGAGCCCAAAAATAATGAGCATTGGCAAGAAGAGGAGATGCCTGAGCCAAAAAGCTTGCCCTTTGAGCCAAGCCGATTGGGCTGGGAACGGGTTATTGCCAATGCCCCCTGGGCAGAAAGAGATACCCAGGCAGCTGTGGTTTTTAAGGATAAAATCTGGCTCATGGGAGGTGTTTTGGGTGGCAGGGGAGATTATCCTCAGCGGATTCATAAACAAGATGTCTGGGCTTCAGAAGATGGAGAAAACTGGGAATTGATTACTGATAAAGCCGATTGGGGACCGAGAAGAAGTCTTATTTCAGTTGTTTTTAAGAATAAAATCTGGGTGATGGGAGGATGGCACAAGGAATCAGCCGGCCACAAGAATGATGTTTGGCATTCAAAGGATGGGAAAGAATGGATAGAAGTTACTCCTTCAGCTGGTTGGAGTCCCAGAAGAGGCCATACGGCTGTTGTTTTTAATGATAAAATTTGGGTAATAGGAGGACTTGATGACAGAAGCCATAAAAGTGATGTTTGGCATTCAAAAGACGGAATAAATTGGATTGAGGTTACGCCTAAGGCCCCTTGGCCAGTTAGATATGACCACGCAGTAACGGTTTTTAATAATAAAATGTGGTTGACGGGCGGAGTTTTTGATTTGAGACCAGGGAAAAAGGATGTCTGGGCTTCAGAAGATGGAGAAAGCTGGGAATTGATTACTGATAAGGCGCCTTGGAAGGGAAGACATGGTCATGTTGCTCTTGAGTTTAGGAATAAAATTTGGATTATTGGGGGCTGGGATGGTGTTTGCTGTGGCTTAAATGATATTTGGTATTCAGATGACGGTTTGAATTGGCAAAAAACTCTTAAAAATGCTCTTTGGGAAAGAAGAGAAGACCATAGCGGCCTTGTCTTTAAGAATAAAATCTGGGTGATGGCCGGAATGATACACGGCCGAAATTTAGAGAACGATGTTTGGTATTCAGTTGAACCCTCACCCTTAGAGAAAGAGGAAAAAAAGATAGAAGGGGAAAAGAAGGCCTTATTGCCCCCCCAAACTAAAAGTGAAAAAACAGTTCCTTCGCCAAAATCCTCTCCTCTTATCAAGTCCCTTAGTAGTTCCCAAAGCCCGGGTCAGCCAGAATCTGTTTTTGTTTCCGGGAATTTGGCCTATTTAGCTGATGGCTTTGCCGGAATTCAAATTTTCGATGTTTCTCAGCCGGAAAAACCAAAATTAATTGGCAGCTATGATACCCCTGGTTACTGCGAAGAGATTTTTGTTTTAGAGGACTTGGCCTATGTTGCTGCCAAAGACGGAGGTTTTTTAATTTTAGACATTTCTGATCCTCAACACCCCAAGCAAATCAGCCGTAATCCTACTATTTCGGTAGAAGGCGTGGTTGTTAAAAAGGAAGGAAAATCCACCTACGCCTTTTTAGCTTATTCCTATTGGGGAATTAAAGGTTTTGATGTTTCAGATCCCGGTTCGCCAAAATTGATTTGGGAAAGAAAATTACCAAATGAAGCTGAAGCAGTTTTTATTCAAGGAAACCATCTTTTTGTCAGCGCTGGCGTAGGGGGTGGTGGTTTCCACATTTTTGACATCTCTAATCCCAGATTCCCCAAATTGCTTAGCAGTTATAAAGTCCCTGGCTATTCCGAAAGCGTTTTTGTAAGAGACCACCTTTTATTTTTAGCCGCCGATACTGCCGGTCTTTATGTTTTTGATATTTCAAGGCCTTCTCAGCCGGTCTTGGTTTCAAATATTAAGACGGCCGGTTCAGTTGAAAGCGTTTTTGTTTCTGGAGAGAACGCCTTTTTGGCCGGCGGCCAGGCCGGTCTTCAGATTATTGATATTTCTAATCCTAAGTACCCAAAACTAACCAATAATCTTCAACTATCTGGTTTTGCTGAAAGGGTTTTTGTTTCTGAAAATTACGTCTATCTCGCCCTAAAAAATATAGGGACCCTAATTTACAAAAATTTACCAATTGAAAACGCTGGTTCCTTGAAAATTGTTAAGATTTTTAATAATGACTAAGGCCACAGAATTACAGCCCAATCCGGGAAAAAATTTAATTATTCAAATAAATGGAAAAGAATTTGCCCGCTATCCAGTTAAGACCCACTTTATTGAAGTGGGAGATAATTTAGAAAATATTTTGGAAAGATACGTTTTGCCCTTTGCTAAGAAATCCGATATTATTGTTTTCGGTCAGAAAATTGTTTCTATAATTCAGGGCAGAATAGTTCGCAAAATAGATATTAAGGTTAGTCCTTGGGCCAAGTTTCTTTCTAAATTTGTCAAAAAGACCCCTTATGGTTTTTCAGTCGGCAATCCCTTAAAAATGCAATTAGCTATTAACTTGGCCGGTTTGCCAAGAATTTTATTGGCTAGTTTTTGCGGCGCGATCACAAAACTTTTTGGGATTTCAGGAGTTTTTTACCGAATGGCTGGTGCATAACGCCAGATACATATTGGACTCTTTGAGGCCAAATGTGTATGCTCGTAA
>CAZUDS010000057.1:0-4832 GCA_964619425.1 uncultured Candidatus Saccharibacteria bacterium | reverse complement strand
CAAAATTAGGGCGGAATAGTGCACGAGGGAGCGAGGCGACCGAGTGCCTATGTGCGAAATGACAAATTTCTAAATGATGAATGACAAATCAATGACTAATTTTTAATGACTAATATCAAAGACATCTTTTATTATTTGGCATTTGACATTGATTTGACATTTAGGAATTGGTTATTAGACATTTATGGTTATTATAGGTATTGATACTTCTTGTGACGATACAGCTATAGCTGTCGCTAAGGTGCTACAGAAAAGAAAGCCCGAATTTGAAATTTTGGCTAATGTTGTTTCATCGCAAGCCAGAATTCATCAAAAATACGGCGGCGTGTATCCAACCTTAGCCAAGAGAGAGCATCAACGTAACCTTGTGCCAGTATTAAGGCAGGCCTTATTAGAAGCGAGATTGCTAAAAATAAAAGACAAAAAATTAAAAGCAAAAATAAAAGATAAAAAAATAAAAGTGATATTAAGGAAAGAAAGCGCTCTTCTTGACGAACTAAGCGAGTTTCTTGGAAAATATCAGAGACCAGAAATTGATTTAATTGCCGTAACTATTGGCCCGGGGCTAGAGCCCTGTCTTTGGCAGGGGGTGAACTTTGCCAAATCCTTGGGTTGCGCCTGGCAGAAGCCGATAATACCCGTTAATCATTTAGAGGCCCATATTGCCGCGAATTGGCTTACACCAATTCGCGGAAATTCCAAATCCCAAGCACTAAATTCCAAAAATTTTGGAGGTCAGACCCGTGCCAAACACGTATCTGGTACGTGCCTGACCTCATTTTCCTTATTTCCAGCGATTTGCCTGATTGTTAGTGGAGGTCATACTCAGTTGGTTTTAATGAAGGACTTTGGCCGATACAAAATTTTAGGCGAAACGAGAGACGATGCTGTTGGAGAATGTTTTGATAAGACAGCCAGGGTTTTAGGTCTTGGTTACCCCGGCGGCCCAGAAATTGCAAAAAGGGCAACATCAAAAAATAGCGGAGATCGGGTCTCCGCTAAACTTCCAAGACCGATGATTTATTCAAAGGATTATGATTTTAGTTTTTCAGGACTGAAAACAGCTGTGTTATATGATTATAAAAAGCAGACACCAGAAACCAGAAAATCAAAAACATATATTCAGGTAATGGCAAGGGAAATTCAACAGGCAATTATTGATGTCTTACTTCGCAAGACCTTACGAGTTGCCAGGAACTACAAAGCAAAAACTATAATATTAGGCGGCGGTGTTGCCGCAAACCAAGAACTCCGCAGACAATTTCTTCAAAGAATTAAAAAAGAAAAATTAGGTCTCAGGTTTCAGGTTCCAGGCCCTGAGTTATGTACTGACAATGCGGCGATGGTGGCTGGGGCAGGGTATTATGTATGGCTAAAGGGAAAAACAAAAAAATGGGAAAAGATTGAAGCAAAAGCCAATTTAAGATTGCCGTAATGGATTTAGGATGCAAAAATCAAAAACCAAATATCACTGTTGCCGGAGACGACAAGGGGTGCCGGACGGATGTCGGGGAGGGGAGGGCTGGAGTTCCTGGAGGGTTGCAATCAAAACGTAATTCAAAATGTAAAAAGAATTATTTCTTGCCTTTCATAGTTAATTGGTTTTAGGACTCTGTTGAGATTTATTGAAATTGATTGAAATTTGCTCGCTTCGCTCGCGAAACTCATTGAAATTTATTGTAAAAAATCAATGAATTTCTATAAATTTCTATTAGTTTCTATTAATTTCTAATTTTTTATTTTGCATTTTGCATTTTGAATTTAAGACAAATTATGCCCGAAGAACTGCCCAAAACCTATAACCCCAAAGAAGTGGAAGGCAAGGTGTATTCTCTCTGGGAAAAGACCGGTTTTTTTAATCCTGATAAGCTTCCCGACAAAAGAGAAAAAACCTTTACGATTATTATGCCCCCGCCAAATGCTAACGGCTCTCTCCATATTGGCCATGCCGTTTTTGTCGCTTTGCAAGATATTATGATTCGCTATCAGCGAATGAAAGGCAAAAAAACTCTGTGGCTGCCCGGTGCTGACCATGCCGGCTTTGAAACCCAAGTCGTTTATAACAAACATTTGGAAAAACAAGGCCGTTCGCGGTTTCAAATTCCAAGAAAAAAACTTTTTCAAGAAATACTTGCCTTTACCCTGAAAAACAAAAAAGTAATGGAAAATCAGCTAAAAAGATTAGGCGCTTCCTGCGATTGGTCGCGAGAAAAATTTACTCTTGACCCAAAAATTATTAAAGTTGTTTATCAAACCTTTGAAAAGCTGAAAAAAGACGGACTTTTATATCAGGGAAAACATATTGTTAATTGGTGCGTTAAGCACCAAACCTCGCTTTCCGACTTAGAAATAAAATATGAAGAACGCCAGGACCCGCTCTACTATATAAAGTACGGCCCTTTTGTTCTGGCAACAGTCAGGCCGGAAACCAAGTTTGGCGATACAGCTTTGGCTGTTAATCCAAAAGATAAAAGATATAAAAAATATATTGGTAAAACCATTAAAGCCAAAGGGCTTTTGGGCCCTTTTGAGATTAAAGTTATTGCCGATGATATGGTAGATATTAATTTCGGAACCGGAGTTGTTAAGGTTACCCCGGCTCACGACCCGAATGACTTTGAAATCAGCCAAAGACATAATTTAGAAATAAAACAGGTTATTGATTTTAACGGCCGGCTTAATGAAAAGACAGGTCCTTATCAGGGCCTAAAAGTCCAGGAAGCGAGAATTAAAGTCGCCATTGACCTTGAAAAAGCCGGGTTAATGGAAAAAGCTGTTCAAACCTATAAACATCAAGTGGCGGTTTGCTATAAATGCGGTTCCATCATTGAACCAATGATTTTGGATAATCAATGGTTTGTTAAAACGACTAGCCGGCCAAAAAATGGCGGACTTTCCTTAAGAGACGCGGCCATAATAGCGGTTAAAAAAAAGCAAATTAAATTTATTCCTCCGCGATTTGAAAAAATATTTTTTCATTGGCTGAAAAATATCAGGGACTGGAACATCTCCCGCCAAATTGTTTGGGGTATTAAAATTCCCGATAAAAACACGGCTGACGTTTTTGACACCTGGTTTTCTTCCGGCCAGTGGCCGTTTGCCACCCTAATGACTGCCAAGCCCCATGATTTTAAGAAATTTTATCCAACTAATGTTTTAGAAACCGGCCCGGATATTTTATTTTTCTGGGTGGCAAGAATGATTATGTTAGGATTGTATGTTACTGGCAAAACGCCCTTTGAATATGTTTATCTTCATGGTTTAGTTCGAGACAAAGACAAACAGAAAATGTCAAAATCAAAAGGCAATGTGATTGATCCTTTAGGCGTGATTGATATTTACGGTTCAGACGCTCTCCGAATGGCTTTAGTTGTTGGCAACGCGCCGGGAAACGACCCGGTTATTTACGAAGAAAAAATTCGCGGCTATCGGAATTTTGCCAATAAGATCTGGAATGCCAGCCGATTTGCATTGATGCAAATCGGAAATTCGAAACTCGAAATTCGAAATTCGAAACAAATTCTAAATTCTAAATTCCAAACAGCAGCCGATAAAAGAATTCTTGAAGCGTTAAATAAAACAATAAAATCAGTAACAAAAAATTTGGATAATTTTCAATTTCATCGGGCAAGCCATATTTTGTACCATTTTTTTTGGCACGACTTTTGCGATATCTATCTTGAAGAATCCAAGAAACAACTCCAAGCAACGAACAGCAAACAACAAACGACGAACATTTTAATATATGTTCTCTTGACTTCCTTAAAGCTCTTGCATCCTTTTATGCCCTTTATTACCGAGGAAATTTATCAAAGATTACCAGTAAACGGCAAAAAAGAATGCCTGATGATTGAGGAATGGCCAAGAGGTTAATGCAAAGGCAAAATTTTGAATGAAATTCATTGAAATTTGTTGAAATTAGTTCGCTTTGCTCACGAAATTTATTGCAATTAATTTCTATTAATTTCGCACGAAGTGCTAATTTCTATTAATTTCAATTTCGTTTTACATTTTGATTTTTAATTTTTGAATTATGTATTTCTTCTACATCCTCCTCGGTATTTTACCCAGCATTATTTGGCTCTTTTATTTTTTACGAAAAGATGTTCATCCTGAGCCAAAAGGAATGGTTTTGAAAATTTTCCTTTACGGGATGTTATCGGTTTCACCAATTTTGGTCTTTGCTTTGGGGTTGAGGTGGCTTGGATTTTTAGAGGTTATTATTGAGTCCATTTCTTTGTCAATATTTTTTCTAATTTTCTATATTTTATTTTGGGCAATAGCAGAAGAAGTGGTAAAATATATAGTAGTGAGGGTCAAAGTTCTTTCTGATCCGGAGTTTGACGAACCCATTGACCTTATGCTTTATATGATTATTGCCGGCTTGGGTTTTGCCGCTATGGAGAATCTTTTACTTTTTCTCAGGCCGGGCATCTTTATTGAACCCTTTGATCCTTTTTGGCTTTTTTTACTTAGGTTCTTAGGGCCAACTTTTTTACATGCTCTTTGCTCGGCGACGGTCGGCTTTTTTCTGGCTCTTTCTTTTCTTCGGCAAAAAAAGCGCTTTATTTTGCTATCAACGGGCTTAATCATAGCAGGGCTTTTGCATGGTTTTTATAATTTTGCTATAATAAGAATTGAGGGAACCGCCAAAATATACTTGGTTGTTCTAACGTTAATAGTTCTTGCCTTGTTTGTATTTTGGGGTTTCAGCAAGTTAAAAAGGTTGAAAAGCGTTTGCTTGTAATAAAATCCCAAATCCCAAATCCCACTGATAAAATCCGAAATCCGAAATCCGAAATCCGAAACAATATCTAAATTCTAATGTTCAA